>VBGE01000012.1 GCA_005880345.1 Chloroflexota bacterium
CCATCTCGTTCACCGAGCCGCGGGAGCGAGCCACCGCCTTCGCCGTATACGGATCCATCGCGGGCAGTGGCGCGGCGATCGGCCTTCTCCTGGGCGGGATGCTCACCGAGTACCTCTCCTGGCGCTGGTGTCTTTACGTCAACGTCCCCATCGCGATCATCGCCGCGATCGGCGGCGCCGCGGTGCTGCCTGCCTCGAGCCCGGCGTCGGGGTCGAAATTCGACGTGCCGGGAGTGGTGCTGGCCACAGGTGGCCTGGTGGCGCTCGTGTACGCGTCCACTGCAGCGGTCACCAATGGCTGGTCGTCTCCTGCCGTCGAGGCCTTGTTCGGCGCCGCCATCGCAGCGTTCGCGCTGTTTGTCTGGCGCGAGACGCGGACCCCGAGCCCGCTCTTGCCCTTGCGAATCGTCGCCGACCGCAACCGCGGCGGCGCCTACCTGACCGTCACGCTCGTCATCGCCGGCATGTTCGGCGCGTTTCTCTTCCTCACCTATTACTTCCAGGTGGTGCTGCACTACACCCCGTTCCAGGCGGGTCTTGCCTTTCTCCCACTTGTGGTCGCGCAGCAGGCGGGTTCGTGGCTGATTGCGAGCCGCCTCATGCCCCTGGTGCCGCCACGCGCGCTCATGGCGCCGGGCGCGATCGTCGCCGCCGCGGGCATGGCGTTCCTCACCCAGGTCCCGCTCGTGGCGGAGGTGCTGCTGGGGCTGGGCGTGTCGTGCGTGATGGTGCCGGCCTTCAGCACGGCGACGCAGCGAGTCGACCGGCGCGAGGCGGGCGTCGCCTCGGCGACCGCCAGCGCGGCGAGTCAGATCGGCGGATCCCTTGGCGCGGCACTGCTGAATGCGATCGCCGTCAGCTCGGGCGGCACCGTCGCCCACGGCTTCATGGTGGCGACGGGCTGGGGAGCGGGCATCCTCGTCCTGGCGGCCGCCGCTTCGGGAAGCCTGATCAACGCCGGCCGTCCTGGGCGCCGACAGGCCGCTTGACAGGCGCCTCCGGGCGATGTATTCTGCTGATCAGTTAATTAGCCATATGGAAAACTACAATGGCAGCTGATCACCTTAGCGTCACCTTCGCAGCCCTCGCCGATCCCACCCGGCGGGCGATCCTGGCTCGTCTTGCCCAGGGCGAGGCCTCGGTCACCGAACTGGCCAAACCGTTCGAGCTGAGCCTCCCCGGCGTCTCGAAACATCTGAAAGTGCTGCAGCGCGCGGGCCTCATCACGCAGAGCCGCAACGCCCAGTGGCGGCCATGCCGTCTGGAAGGCGGCCGGCTCAAGGAGGCCTCGGAGTGGGTGGGAGAGTACCGGCGCTTCTGGGACGAGTCCTTCGAGCGCCTCGACGAAGTTCTGCAGGATCTCATTCAGAAGGAGAAGAATTCGGATGACCACCAAGGAGACCAGGACCATGCCGAAAACTGAATACACGATCGAGCCCGGCAAGCAGGAGATCGTCACCACCGTCACGCTCGACGCGCCGCGCGAGCTCGTGTTCAAGGCGTACACCGACCCGAAGCTCTTCGCCCAGTGGTGGGGTCCCCGCCGTTACGAGAACAAGGTCGAGAAGTTCGACGCGAGGCCGGGTGGCGAGTGGAGAGTGGTGCAGGTCGGCGCGGACGGCGCCACGCATGGATTCCGCGGCGTCAACCACGACGTTGTCGCGCCGGAGCGCATCTGCCAGACGTTCGAGTACGAAGGGTATCCAGGCCACGTGGCGCTGCAGACCGCAACCTTCGAGCCGATGGGCAACAAGACCAAGATCGTGGCGCACCTCGTCTTCGAGTCCGTCATGGATCGCGACGGCATGGTCGCGTCCGGCATGCGGGATGGCGCCGACGAATCGACGGAGCGGCTGGCGGAGCTGCTCGAGAAGATGAAGGGCGGCCGGTGAGGACCCCACGTACGCGAGAGCTCGCAGCCAGCCCCGACGCTTACATAGCGTCGGCACCGAAAGCGGCACAGCCGCACCTCCGCCAGCTTCGTGCGCTCATCCGGGAACTCGCACCGAAAGCGGAGGAGAGAATCAGCTACGGCCTCGTCGGCTGCTTCTATCCGACCCGGATGATCTATTTCGGCGGCCACGCGAAGCACGTCGCGCTCTATCCGGCCGGGGACGCCCAGGGACTGCAGAAATATCTCTACGGCGCGTCAACTCTGCGGTTCCCACTGGACGAGCCGCTGCCGGTCGCCAGGATCAGGTCCCTGGTCAAAGCCCGGGTCACGGAGTACGAGGCCGCCGCGAGGGCGAAACGAACTGCGAAAGGCGCTCGCCGTTCCGCGAGTGCTCGATCAGAGTCTTGAGCCTTCGCTCGCGGGTCTCGTCTTTTTTCGCGCTCATCACCCAGTAAGCCGCCGTCCTGCGGTAGGACGGCGCCTGTGCCTCGAAGAACTTCCAGGCGGCCCTCGATCGTCTGAACGCAGCTTCAGCCGCTTCGTCGAAACCTGGCGAGACGTTTTCGTACGAATAGATCGCCGAACGGGCCTCGTCGCGCGCCTCGTACGCGGTGCGGCCGGTCGGATGGACGAGGCCCAGCCCGTCTAGCTCGGCAAACCGGCGGATGTTGACGGCGCTCCACACGCTTCGCTTGCGGCGCGGCGTGATCCTCTGCGCCGACATGCCGTCGCCCAGCGAATAGCGCACGCTGTCGATCCAGCCGAAGCAGAGCTCCACGTCGACCACGTCCTTCCATGTCACGGAAGGACGGCCGGTGGCCTTCTTGTGATACCCGAGCCACAGCTCCGGTGCTGTCGCGTGGTTGGCCTCAAACCACGCGCGCAACTCGACCGGCGTGGCGAAGAACTGCACGTTTTGGGGCGTCGGCACGGCCAACCAATCTACCGTTGCGCCATCCTTACCGCCGTGAGCCAGACGCCCCGCCCGCCACGCCGGCTCGCCGACCTGTCCGGCACCGACCCCAACCGGCTCTCGGGCATCTCAGACGGCATCTTCGCGGTCGGCATGACTTTGCTGGTGCTCGGCCTCCTGGTTCCGACATTCAAGTCGCCACCAACCGAAAACGAGCTGTGGAATGGTTTGGTCGGCCTGGCGCCGCACGCCCTCGTCTATGCCATGAGCTTCATGACCCTCGGCATCTTCTGGCTGGGACAGGGCACGCAGCTGAGCCGGCTCGCCAGGAGCAACCGGCACTACCAGTGGATCCAGCTCGTTTTCTTGTTTTCGGTGACGCTGGTCCCATTCTCGACCGCGCTGCTCGGCAACTTCTACTGGCTGAAGGTCGCATTGATCCTGTACTGGCTCAACATCCTGCTCCTGGGCGCGGCCCTGCTGGCTGCCCTGGAGTACGGCCTGCGCGCCGGCCTGTTCCGGGAGGAGGGCAGGACCGAGATGGCGCACCTGATGCGGGGGCGAATCTTGATCGCCCAGGCCCTATACGCGGTGGCGACGGCGCTCTGCCTGTTCCTGCCGACCTGGGTAAGCATCGGCGTGATCGTCGCGATCCAGCTCAACTACGCCCTCGCGCCGCGGATCCCGTTTCTCTATCGGTTCTGACCTCCGCCGCCATAGAATGCCCGCCGAGTGAACATCCCGACCAATCTCGGCCTGCTCTCCAGCATCGGGATCTGCACGGGCGCCGCTGCGCTCATCGCCGCCGTCACATGGCGGTTCAAGCAGCCGCTGATCATTGCCTACCTGCTCACCGGCGTGATCATCGGCCCGAACATCGGGCTCAAGCTGATCTCCGACCAGGAGAGCATCTCGACCGTGGCCGAGATCGGTTTGATCCTCCTCTTGTTCGTCATCGGTCTCGAGATCGACCTGCGGAAGATGGCCGGGGGCGGCCCGGCGGTGCTCCTCACCGGCGCCCTCCAGGTGCCGATCTGCATCGCCCTCGGACTTGGGTTCTTCTACGTCCTGGGCGTGCACAACGCGGCGCACAACTACGCCCTGCTGTATCTCGCCGCGTGCATGAGCCTGTCGAGCACGCTGGTCGTGGTCAAGATCCTCAACGACAAGTACGAGCTCGACACCCTGCCCGGCCGCATCACCCTTGGCGTGCTCGTCCTCCAGGACCTGTGGGCGGTGGGCATGCTGGCCGTGCAGCCGAACATCTTGAACCCCAACCTGGTCCCGCTCCTCGGCTCGGTGTGGCGCGGCGCGATCCTGGTCGTCGGCGGCTTTGCGCTGTCCAAGTACGCGCTGCCCTACCTGTTCCGGATGGTGCAGAAGGCGCCCGAGCTCGTGCTCGTCTCGGCCCTCGGGTGGTGCTTCTTCCTGGCCGGCGCCGCGAGCCTGATCGGGTTGTCCCGCGAGATGGGCGCCCTCATCGCGGGCGTGAGCCTGTCGACCTTTCCTTACAACGTCGACGTCGTCGCCAAGGCGGTCAGCATCCGCGACTTCTTCGTCACTCTCTTCTTTGTCGCCCTCGGCATGCAGATCACCATCCCCAGCCTGCACGTCCTCGAGCTCGCCCTGGCCGCATCTGCCTTCGTCATCGTCAGCCGAGTCGTCGTCGTACCGATCCTCTACGCGCTCCGTCTCGGATTGCGGACCAGCATCGTGCCGGCGATCAACCTGGCCCAGGTGAGCGAGTTCTCGATCGTCATCGCCTCGCTCGGCGTGACGATGGGCCAGATCAACCAGGAGATCCTGACCGTGGTCATCATCACCTTCGCCGTGACCTCCGTCGTCTCGACCTACATGATCAACTTCAGCCACCGGATCCAGTCGATGCTGGCCTCGGCTTTCAAGCTGGTCGGCCTGCGCGACCTCGACTTCGCAGGCGCCGGCGCCGACGGATCTGGCGACCTGCACCAGCCCGTGATATTCCTCGGCTTCTTCCGCGACACGAGCTCGATCCTCTACGAGTTCGAACATGAAGGTGATGCCGTGGAGGCGCGCCAGTTCATCGAGAAGATCCTGGTCATCGACTTCAACCCGACCGTCTTGCGCGAGCTGCGTCGCAAGAACATCAAGGCCGTCTACGGCGACATCGCCCACGCCGACACCCTCCGCCACGCGGGCATCGAGCACGCCGAGCTGGTGGTCTCGAGCATCACCGACGACGTCCTGCGCGGCACGAGCAACCTCCGGCTCATGCGCAGCGTGCACAACATCTCGCCCAACGCGCGCATGGTGCTCACGACCGACCACATCCCGCAGGCGCTGAAGTTCTACGAGGAAGGCGCCGACTTCGTGTTCGTCCCGCGCCTGTACTCGGCAGCCGCGTGCGCGCGGATACTCCGCAAGGGATTGCTGGACGGTTTCCAGGAGGTGCGCTCGCAGGCGATCGGCCATCTGTCAAAGCGGCAAGAGGTTCTCGCCTGACCCGCGGACTTTGACCTGGCAGACCGTCCGATCGTCCATAAGGCGTTCGAGCGAATGACGCTTCTCCGTATCGTGGCGGTGTGGATACCGCCCGGGTAAGCCCCCTCGACGCCCTCGCGAAGGCCTACGAACGCTCCGTCCCCGCCCACCCCGCCGACGACGGTCTCTTCGGGCCCCGGAGCATCGTCTGGCGCGTCAACCGCGACCGCTCCTTTCCCCTCGCCGGGATGCGCTCCCTCATGGTCCAGGCCCTCCATCCCCTCGCGATGGCCGGCGTCGCCCAGCACAGCAACTGGCGGCTGGACCCATTTGGCCGGCTCGCCGCCACCAGCAGCTACCTCCTGACGACCACATATGGCGACACCGCGTCCGCCCTTGCCGCGGCGGCGTGGGTGAGGAAGATCCATGTCCACGTCCGCGGCACCGACCCCGTGACCGGGCTCGCCTACAGCGCCGAAGACCCCGCCCTCCTTTTGTGGGTCCACGCCGGGATGGTGGACTCCGTGGTCACCGTCGCCCAGCGGTATGGCCGCCCGCTCAGCTCGGAGGACGCCGACCGCTACGTCGCCGAGATGGTCCGCTTCGCCGAGATCGTCGGCGTACCGCGAGATGACGTCCCGACCACCGTCCAGGCGCTGCGCGGCTACATCGAGTCCGTCGGCCTGCGCCAGGCGACGCCGGCGGCCAGGGACGCCATCCAGACCGTCCTCGACCCGCCCGAAATCGAAGAAGACGACATGCGCCAGCTCTGGCGCGACCTCGGCCAGGTGGCGGTCGGCACGCTCCCCGATTGGGCGCGTGACATGTACGGTTTCCAGGCGCCGCCGCCCGAGCTGATGGAACGCGAATCCGTCCGCCAGCTGCTCGGCGCCCTCGACCTCGCGTTCGAAGGACTCCCGGGCGTGCTCGACGCCCGCCAGCGGATCGAGCTGCGCATTCGCGCCACCGAGTGAGCGCCGCCTCCGCCGCGATGCGGCAGTCCCGCATCAGCCGCGGCGCCGCTCTGGCGCGACTCGCGCTCCGCATCGGCGGCCGCTACGTCGCCCGCTCGCCGAAGCTCCTCTTCGCCTCGGTCGAGCATCGAGCCGAGCTACGCCATGACCTCGCCTACCGCTCCGCCGACGAGGTGGCGGAGGAGCTCGGCTCGATGAAGGGCGTGCTCATGAAGCTCGGCCAGATGGCGAGCTACATCTACGACGACATGCCGCTCACGTTTCGTGCGGCGATGTCGCGCCTTCAGCACCGGGCCGCACCGATGACGCCGGAGCTGGCCGCCTCGGTCATCCGGCAGGAGCTCGCCGGCGAGCCCGAACAGCTCTTCAGGGAGTGGGACCCGCTGCCATTCGCCGCCGCCTCGATCGGCCAGGTCCACCGGGCGATCACCCGAGACGGGCGCGCCGTCGCCGTGAAGGTCCAGTACCCCGGCATCGCCCGCAGCATCACGTCCGACCTCCGCAACGTCGGACTCCTCCGACGGGTCGTCGGCGCCGCGTTTCCGGGCCTCGACACCCGCTCCTTCGTCGATGAGGTCTCCGATCGTCTGAGAGAGGAGGTGGACTATGTCCGCGAGGCCGAGAGCCAGGAGGTGTTTGCCCGGTACTACGACGGCCACCCGGTCATCCGCGTGCCTCACGTGGTGCCCGAGCTGAGCACCGCGCGTGTCCTCACCAGCGAGCTCGTCTCCGGCTCGTCCTTCGACGACCTGCTCACGTGGGACCAGCACGAGAAGGACCTGGCGGCCGAGACGATCCACAGGTTCGTTTTTCGCAGCCTCTACCGCCTGCACGCGTTCAACGGCGACCCGCATCCTGGCAACTACCTCTTCCACGGCGACGGCCGTGTCACGTTCCTGGATTTCGGCCTGACCAAGATGTTCACCGACGCCGACCTCAAGCCGCTGATCGACGCCGTGAGATGTCTCGTTTTCGAGAAGGATTACGAGGCCTTCCGCGCGGCGCTGGAGCAAGCCGGATTCCTCAAGCCCGGGGCGCCGGTCCCGACCCAGCTCGTGGTCGACCGCTTCGGGCAGTTCTACGGCACGGTCCTGCAGGACGCCCCCATGACCATCACCCCTGCCTATGCCTCGGCCATCGTGCGGAGGTTCTTCGACGCCCGTGGCCCCCTCGCACCCTACTCGGACGTGCCCCGGGAGTACGTGATCATGCAGCGCATCAACCTCGGGCTCTACGCCCTGTTGGGCAGCCTCAACGCGACCGCCAACTGGAGGCGGATCGCCGAGGAGATCTGGCCCTTCCGGAACGGCCCTCCGTCAACCCCTATCGGAGAGGCCGAAGCGCGCTGGGAGGCAACTCGGGCGTCCACAACCCTCGAAAAAGTGATAAAGAATTAAGTAGCCGCAGGC
>VBGE01000013.1 GCA_005880345.1 Chloroflexota bacterium
CTTCTCGCCACGGCCCACGCTGCGGTCGGCCTGGAAGACGACGAACCCAAAAGCTCCCGCCTCTGTGCAACGCGAAAGGACGAGCTCAAGCGCCGGCGCCGGCAGGTTCGCGACCGCGATGATGATGCGGGCGGCGGGCTCTGGCTGATGCGCGCGCTGCGACACGACGGTTCCCTCCACTCGCTCCGGCGAGACCAAATCCAGGCGCACGGTGAGCATGAAACCGGCGGGATCCACGACCTCGATCTCCTCGCCGACCCTGGCTCGCAGCGAGCGTGCCAGATGTCGGGCGTCGGCGCCCTCGATGATCGCCCGGCCGCTCTCGTGCGAGGCGAAGAATGCCGGCACGGCGCCTCTACATCACGTTGAACGTTTCGTAGACCGCGATCGACGCGCCGCCTCTGATCACCGGGCAGCCCTTCGCCATCTTCGTCGCGGCGCCGAGGGACGGCGCTTCGATGATGCTGTAGCCGGAGGCACGCTTTCCGATGGCGCCCTTGGCGACGCTGCCTTCGGCGTCGATCTTGTTGACCGAGCCCGAAAACGGGTTGCCAGGATCGACCACGGCCGGGCCGAGCTTGGTGAACCATGTTGTCCACTGCTTCATGACCCGAGCTTGCTGCGCCGGTGTCTCCGGCATGCCACCACCGTAATAGACCAAGAGATATTTCATTTCTCCGTCCTCCTGCGCACGAAATTCGAACGCATCTCGCCGATCAATGCAAGCGCGGCGCTCAACCGGTCCCGGTTGGCCGGAAGGTTGAGCCAGCGGTTCTGACCGGAGGGATGCGGCAGCGGAATCATCACCGGCCGCTGGCCGAACGATTGGCCGACGCGCTCCTCGAGCGAACCTGGGCCGAGGAAGCGCGCGATCGCCAGCTGGCCCACGAGGATCAGCATCTGCGGCCGGAGCAGGCGCAGCTCACTGTCGAGCCAGTGGGCGCAGTTGGCGATGCCCGCGGGCGGCGGCCGCAGGTCGCCGGTGTTCTGCCTGTTCCGCCCGGGAAAGCAGCGCATCAGCGCGGCGATGTACGTCAGGTGCCGAAACTCCTCACCGTCGCGAAAGCCGGCGCGCACCATCCACCGCTCCAGCTCCTTGCCGGCGCGGCCGGAGAACGGCCGTCGTGACTCCTTCTCGACCGGCCCGGGCGCCTGCCCGACCAGAAAGAACGGCGCACCCCACCTGCCCTCGAACGTCGGAGTCGCCTCGGCGATGATGCCCTGGTCCTGGCAGATGCGGCATGCGCGGCATGCCGCCTGGAGCTCGAGGAGCTGTTTCTTTTTCAGATCACCCGAGCGAGGCGCGGGTTCGGCGTCGCGCCCGGGATGCGGCCGCGCTTGGTCATCGGCTTGCCGCCGATCTCCTTGATGTCCGCGGTGAACGCGATGGGTGGCGCGGAGCTGATCGCCATGCCGACACCATAAGAATGGATGGGGCACTTGGCGGCCTCGAACTCGCGGATGCGCGCCGCATCCAGGCCGCCCGAGATGAAGATGCCGACGTGCTCGAAGCCCGCGAGGTCGAGGCGAGCGCGGACCTCCTTGACGAGGTCCACCGTCACGCCGCCGCGCTCGCCTGGCGTGTCGAGGCGCACCCCGCGCAGGCGCTTGCCCAGGGCCTCTGCCACGCGGAGCGACTCTTCGGCCTCGTCCTTGAAGGTGTCGACGAGCACGATCCGCAGCACGTCATCGCCCATCTGCTCGTCAAAGGCCTTCGCCGCCTTCACGGTGTCGCCGAACAACAGGATCATCGAGTGCGGCATCGTGCCCGACGCACCCTGCAGGCCCGCCAGCTGCGCGCCGAGCGGGGTGGCGCACCCGGCGCAGCCGCCCACCACCGCCGAGTACTCCATCGTGGGGCCGATCAGCGGGTGCACGTGACGCGCCCCGAAGCTGATCACGCGCTTGCCATTGGCCGCCTCGACGATCTCCCGGGCGGCGGTCGCCCATCCCGAGCAGCTCGACAGCATGCCCAGGAGCGCGGTCTCGTAGACACCGAATCGCGAGTAGGCCGCGTGCACTCGGAGCACGGTCTCCTTCGTGCTCATGGTCGCGCCTTCCGCGACCGCCCAGGCTTCGTCGCCCTCCTGCAGCACCCCGCCCAGCAGACGGACCGCCTCGGCGACGCCGCACAGCACGCCGGACTTGCTGGCGAAGAAATCCATCACGACCACCGCGTCCACGTGGGCGCCGGCAAGTGTCCTTTGCGCGCGCTGGAAATAGACGTCGGCGGC
Source organism: Chloroflexota bacterium (assembly GCA_005880345.1). Classification (GTDB taxonomy): domain Bacteria; phylum Chloroflexota; class Dormibacteria; order Dormibacterales; family Dormibacteraceae; genus 40CM-4-65-16. The sequence goes on from VBGE01000013.1 coordinate 2,235, forward strand.
GGGGCCGCCGTAATACGCGATGAGCTCGGCCTCGGGGCTGACAGCGGTCGCCTGCTTCATAGCGGCACTGAACTTAGCAGCACCGGTAACATCCGGTGCCGAATGACCGCCCCTTCCACGCAGCAGGTCCTCGACGCGCTGGGCCAGATCAAGGATCCAGACCTCGGACGTGACGTCGTGAGCCTCGGCATGATCAAGGAGCTCGACGTCTCCCCGCAGGGCAGGGTCAGCTTCACGTTCGAGCTCACGACACCGGCGTGCCCCGTCCGGGACCGGTTCAAGTCCCAGGCGGAGGATGCGGTCGGCGAGATCCCCGGCGTGACCGGCGTCGATGTCCGCATGACGGCCAACGTGCGCCCCGCCTTCATGCGGCCGAAGCCCTCCGAGATCCTGCCCGGCGTGAAGCAGACGATCGCCGTGGCTTCGGGCAAGGGCGGGGTCGGCAAGTCGACAGTGGCAGTCAACCTGGCGGCCGCGCTGCGGAAGAGTGGCGCCACCGTCGGGCTGCTCGACGCTGACATCTACGGGCCGTCCGTCCCGGTCATGACCGGGTCCCAGGGGATGCCGCAGCAGGTGAACGGCCGCCTCTTGCCCATCGACGCGCACGGCATGAAGCTCATGTCGTTCGGGCACATCAACCCCGGCAGCGAGCCGACGATCTACCGCGGGCCCATGGTCGGCAAGGCGATCGAGGCGATGATGGTGCAGGTCGACTGGGGCCGCCTCGACTACCTGGTCATCGACCTGCCGCCCGGCACCGGCGACGCGTCGCTGACGCTGGCCCAGGCCGTGCCGCTGACCGGCGTCGCGATCGTGTGCACCCCGCAGGACGTGGCGACCGACATCGCGGTCAAGGCGCTGCAGATGTTCCGCAAGCTGAACGTCACGCCGCTCGGCCTCATCGAGAACATGAGCTGGTACGTGTGCCCCAGCTGTGGACATAGGCACGACATCTTCAGCCACGGCGGAGCTGAAGCGGCCGCTCGGCGATTGGGGGTTCCGTTCCTCGGGGCGATCCCGCTCGAGGAGGGCATCCGCGAGGACGCTGACAAGGGCACGCCTGTCGTCCTATCGCGACCCGAGTCCGCGGGTGCGAAGGCATTCGTCCAGATCGCATCCCAGGTCGCGGCGCGGACGTCGATCCAGTCGTTCCGCCAGCTGCCTGTCATCAACGTCCACTAGGCAGGTCCGACATACAGGACCCGGATCCCTTTCCCACCAACGTCGACGTGGACCGCGAGCGCCAGGTCATGGACGTCACGTGGGAAGACGGGACGCATTCGACGTTCACGGGCGAGCAGCTGCGGTGGGCGTGTCCGTGCGCCGAATGCCGTGGCGAGGCGGGTGCGCCGGGCCGGCTCTCGCGCGTGCAGAGCCTCAGCGACGCCGAGCTTCGCATCAGGGACGTCACGCTCGTCGGCCAGTACGCGCTGCAGATCGCGTTCGAGAGCGGCCACGCCACCGGCCTCTACACCTTCTCTCTCCTGAGGCACTTGATGGCATAATTCCGGCGGCCCGTTGTCGATGTCCACGTCCCTGCCAACTCTCGAGCCGCCGTCTCCCACGGCCCTGCCGCTGAGGCGACCCCAACGCCGGCGTCGCACGATGGGCCGCCGGGGATGGGTCGCAGCCGGCATGGTGGTCCTGGTCGTCCTTGTGGGCGTGGGCGCGTTCCTCGCGTACGAGAACACGCTGCCCACCACCGTCACCTCCAACGTGAAGACCGGTCAGAGGGACGTGCCGACCGATGGCACGTTCGTGATGAACTTCTCGAGGCCGATATCCACAGACACGCTGAGGGCGGCTTTCGACATCACGCCGGCGGTGCCTGGCGAGATCACCTCACTGTCGGGCCAGACGCAGTACGCGTGGACGCCGATCAAGCCACTGCGGGAGCTGACCACGTACCGGATCACGCTCAAGCCGATCCTCGACGTTGGCCGCCATCACGTCAACGGGGCCGAGTGGGTCTTCACGACGATCATCGTCCCGCGCGTCATCGCCATCACCTCGGCTGATGGCAGCGCTCTGAAAGATGGAGCCGAGCTCGACCCGGGCGCGACGATGAAGCTGTCCTTCAACGATGCGATGGAGCCGGTCACGATCAAGTTGACGATCGGCACCCAGATCGTGCCGCTGAAGTGGGCGGCCGACGACAGGAGCGCCACGTTCTCCACCGCCGGCATGGCCTCCGGCGCACTCACCATCCAGATGTCGCCGGGCGGCCGCGACCAGACCGGTCACCTGGTGCCCGCGGCATTCACGTTGAAGACCGGGATCTACTGGCACGACCACGAGCACACGATCTCGCTGCCCTACCCGGCGCTCATCCAGGTCCCCAACGACGGCGAGGCGGTCGATCAGAACGGACTGCAGGCGGCGGGCATCGTCTTCGAGTACCTCGCGGAAGGTGGCATCACGCGCCTGACGGCGGTGTTCCAGAACGCGCCGGACCTCATCGGCCCTATGCGATCGGCGCGGTACGCCTCCTTGAAGCTGGGGCGGCACTACCGCGGCCTGCTCTTCCAATCAGGTGAGTCCCAGGCCACGCGTGCCCGCGCCGCCTCGGATCCCACACCGCAGTTCTTCGACCAGGTCGGCTACCAGTACCGCACCAATGCCCGATATGCGCCCGACAACCTGATGATCAACGGCGACCGCGTGCTCGCGGCCGAAGGGCTGTATGGAATTCCTTCGTACACGATCCCGAAAGCTCGGCCGGCGCTGAGCGGCGGTTCCGGAGCGAACAGCGTGACGGTGGACGAGCACTACTCGACCTACTCATATGACGCCGCGACTGGGACCTACACGAAAAACGAGTCGAGCCACGCTTACTCCGACGCAAGCCTGCACGCGCCGCTGCGCATCGAGATGCTGATCGTCCTGCACACTCGTGAGCAATACCTGGTCGTCGACGGCCACGGGATCCACGACTACGACCTGGACACGAGCGGACGGTTCGAGGTCTATTACAAAGGCCAGGGATACTCGGGCACCTGGAGCTCGACCGACAGCCACGGCCCGCTGACATTCACGCTCGACGGCGGGAAGGTCCTTACCCTGGCCCCCGGCCTCGTCTGGATCGACATCGTCCAGTAGGACGGCCATCTACGACCGCAGCCTCGCGGTTCATCTGATCCCTGCCCTTGCCTGATGCGATCGCGCCGGATGGATCGGAGATCTACTACAGGGTGCTCGACGCGAAAAATGCGAGCGTCGTCGAGGTGGCGCTCGCGGCCGGGCGCACAACTCGCGCGGTGCGGCACCGGACGGTGGAAGAGATCTGGTATGTCCTTGCCGGCGCAGGCGAGGTGTGGCTGAGAGCGCCGGACCAGGCGGGCTCCAACACGCGCTCGGTCGTCTCGGGTGACACGGTGGTCATCCCGACCGGCTGGGATTTTCAGTTTCGAGCCACGGGGGACAGGCCACTGCGTTTTGTCTGCTTCACGTCACCACCGTGGCCCGGTGAGCATGAGGCGATCCCGGTCGACGACGGCGGCCTCGGCGAACCCACCGTTTAGGCCGATTTCGCGTTATCGTGCGGCCAGTTTGCGCAACTCGTGGGCGGCCAGGCTCCTCGCCTCCATCGCGTCAGGGCTGGTTGTCGTGGTGCTCACTATCCTCGGCTTCGGGCTAGTCGAGCAGGGCCGGCTGAACCTGGACAACCTCGCCGCCGCCCACGGCACAGGCCTGGAGCTGGACCGCAACGCCTGGCACAGCGCCCCGACCGTCGTCTACGGCCTCATGGACCGTTGGTACGGCCACCCGTCGATCTACCAACCTCCGGCCATCGCCAACACCGACATCATCTTTTTCGACGTGAGCGGCAAGACGCAGGCCGACCTGATCAACGGCCTGAATCACTCGAACATCTGCGTGACGTACGGCCCGTGCCTGGTGGACCCGGCGGTACCGAGCGGAATCGCGTGGGGCCTCGAGGGAGATTTCGGCACGCAGGCTTATTACTACTGCTACTCGCCGCGAACGACGACCCTGGATTTTCGCCATCGCGTGATCCTTCCCCGGTGGTCGCCGCCATCCGATGGCTCCGTCCCGAGAACCCTGGTCGAGAAGTGGAACGACCTGGCGAAGACGATCTACGTCCATGAAGCGGGGCACGTCGTGGTCGCCGAACAGGACATCGCCGACATGAACGCGCAGGCCCAGGCGCTGGCCACCTGTGACGCCGTGTTCAGTTTCTGGGCCGACCCTCATGTCTGGGACAAGCTCAGCGCCGACCAGAACGCGTATCACGCCCGCCTGCGAGCCGACTGCCGCCCCGAGATCGGATGCATCCCATACGGCTGGGAGGGCTGGTAGCCGGTCAGGCTCGGGCGGAGTCCTTCAGCGCGCTGATGTACTGCGACGCCGCCACGGCCGCGGTCGTCCCGTCGCCCACGGCAGTGGCGATCTGCTTGGTCAGCTGCGCGCGCACGTCACCCACCGCCCAGATGCCCTCGACCGAGGTCTGCATGTTGCGGTCTGTCAGCAGGTAGCCGGCGGCGTCGTGGTCGACGTGCACCTTGAGCAGCGACGAGTTGGGCACGAACCCGATGAAGATGAAAACGCCTCCCACGCGCAGCTCCTTGTTCTCTCCGTGCTGCTCGTAGCGGATCGAGTGCACCTTCTGATCGCCCGCGATCTCCTTCACGTGCGCGTCGAAGATGAACTCGATCTTCGGATTGGCACGCGCGCGATCGACCAGGATCGGCTGCGCCCGCAGCTCGCTGCGGCGGTGGACCACGTAGACCTTGGATGCGTAGCGGGTGAGGAACTCGCCTTCCTCCACGGCCGCGTCGCCGCCGCCGATCACGGCGAGCTCCTGGCCCTTGAAGAAGGCGCCGTCGCACACCGCGCAGTAGCTGACGCCACGGCCCGCCAGCTCCTTCTCTCCGGGCACCTCGAGGTACCGGGGCAGGCCGCCGGCGGCCATGATCAGGGCCGAGGTCCGCAGCTCCTCACCCGTCTCCAGGCGGATGATCTTGGTGTCGCCCTCGACCTCGATCTCCTTGACCGGCTCGAAGTCGCGGACGTCCACCCCAAAGCGCCGGGCATGCTCGCCCATCTTCATGGCGAGCTCAGAGCCCAGGATGGAGTCGAAGCCGGGATAGTCCTCGACCAGCTCGGTGTTCAGGAGCTGCCCGCCCAGCGGGCCGCGGTCCAGGATGACCGTCTTCAGGTTCAGCCGGGCCGTGTACAGGGCCGCCGCCAGCCCGGCCGGGCCGCCCCCCACGATCACGACGTCGTACTCGCTCACAGCCTTAACAATTGTTCCCAGGCAGGGCTGTATTCCTAACGGGCGTCAGAGACTGCTCCGCAGTGTCGGATAGTCCGGACTAACCGAACATTTCGACGCCCAAATTCCCGGATAGTCCGGACTATC
>VBGE01000307.1 GCA_005880345.1 Chloroflexota bacterium
CAGCGCGACCTCGGCCAGGAAGTCCTCGAGACCCGGTGCTGGATCCCGGTCGTCGAAGCTCTCGGCCAGGCCGCGGAGCTCGTTGAGGTTTTCCATGCGCGCCTCGCCCTGCGGCGTGCCGTCGAGGTAATGGCGGCGCAGGTCCATGACCTCGATCACGTGGTCGATGAGCTCGCTCGGCCGCAGCACGCCCATCGTCGCGCGCACCGATTCGACCTGCGCACGAAAGCCCTGCAGCGGTGCGATGGCCGTCTTCGGCACACCAGGCACGCTTCCCCCGGCGAGGATCGCCATGATGTCCGATTCGGCTTCGCGAGCAAATGAATTGATGGCCTCGACGGTGACGTTGCCGATCTTCCGCGAGGGCACGGAGACGATGCGCGCGAAGCTCAGCGCGTCGCGAGGGTTGAAGCAGAAGCGCAGGTAGGCGACCAGGTCCTTGACCTCGCGGCGCTCCCAGAAGCGGATGCCGCCGACCAGGCGGTAGGGGATCCGGCGCCGGGCCAGCACGTCCTCGAAGGCGCGAGACTGCGCGTTGGTGCGATAGAGGACCGCGAAATCGGAGTAGCCGCGGTTTTCGGTCTTGCGCAGGCGCTCGACCTCGTCCGCGACGAACTCCGCCTCCTCGATCTCGTTGTAGGCCTGCATCGCCATGACCTTCTCGCCGCCCGCGCGGTCCGTCCACAGGCGCTTGGGGGCGCGCTCCGGGTTGCTGCGGATCACGCTGTGCGCGGCGTCCAGGATGGCCTGGCTCGAGCGGTAGTTCTGCTCGAGATGGACGACATGCGCGTCGGGATAGTCCTTTTTGAAGTCGAGGATGTTGCGGATGTCGGCGCCGCGGAAACGGTAGATCGACTGGTCGTCGTCACCCACGACAGCCACGTTGCGGTGCTCCTGCGCGAGCAGGTTGACCAGGACGTACTGGGCGCGGTTGGTGTCCTGGTACTCGTCGACCAGGACATGGCGGAAGCGGTCGCGCCACTTCGCCAGCGCCTCCGCGTCGGTGCTGTACAGCTCGACCAGCTTCATGATCAGGTCGTCGAAGTCGAGGCCGCCGGAGCGCCGCAGCACCTCCTGGTAGGAGTCGTAGACGCGGCGCAGGATCTCGTCCTGGTAGCTGCGGTTGGGGATGTCCTCAGGGCGCTTGAGCTCGCTCTTGGCCTGGGAGATGGAGTTGCTCAGGGCACCGATCGGGTAACGCTTCGGGTCGAGGCGCAGCTCGTCGAGGACTCGCCTCAACGCGGCACGGGTGTCGTCCTCGTCGAAGATGACAAAGCTCGAGGGGATGCCCAGCCGCTGGGCCTCGCGCCGCAGGATCCTGACCGCGGTCGAGTGGAAGGTGCCGACCCACATCTTGCCCGCTCCCTCGCCCACCAGCGTCTCCACGCGACCTCTCATCTCGCGGGCGGCTTTGTTCGTGAACGTCACCGCCAGCAGGCGGTCCGGCCACACGCGGTGCGAGGCGATCAGGTAGGCGATGCGCGCGGTCAGGACGCGGGTCTTGCCGCTGCCCGCGCCGGCGAAGATGAGCAGCGGCCCGTCGCCGTGCGTGACGGCTTCCTGCT
>VBGE01000308.1 GCA_005880345.1 Chloroflexota bacterium
TCGCGCGCGACCTCAGCTCCACCCTCGACCTGGACGTGGTCCTGGCGAAGGTGATGGATCGCGTCATCACTTTGATGAAGGCTGCACGCGGATTCATCGTCCTGGTCGACCCGGTCGACGGCAGTCTGTCCGTCCAGATGTCCAGCGGCGAGGCCGACCCGGAGAAGGCGCGCCAGTTCCTGGGCTCGCGGACGGTCATCGAGCATGTCGTCAGGACCGGGCAGGCCGTGGTGTCGACCGACGCCAGCCTGGACGACCGTTTCAAGGGTCAGCAGTCGGTGATCATGCAGAACCTGCGGTCGATCATCGCCGTGCCGCTGGTGAC
>VBGE01000309.1 GCA_005880345.1 Chloroflexota bacterium
CGCTTGTGCTCGCGGATGCGCCGCATGCCCTCCGGATAGATCCGACGCAGCGTGACCGCATCGAGAGCCTCGCGACCGAGCTGCTTCATGATCTCCGGGTCGAGGCCGTCGTACTCGCGATAGAAGCTGCGCTGGAACTCCGCGCGCGAGCGCCGCTCCAGGTACAGCCAGCGCGGCGCCTGGCGGAGCATGCGCGCCATGAATGCCGGCCACTCCTCGAGCGGCTGCGCACGCAGGCGCATATACAGGAAGTACTCGACGACGTTGGTCTCGACCAGCGTGCCGTCGACGTCGAACACCGCGAGCACGTCGGAGCGACCGGTGCGCCTCTCGATCGCCGCGCGCACCGAGCTGGCCTCGCTCTTCGGCGCGGTGCTCCCGCTGGGCTGCTTGCCTTTGCGCGCGAGCGTCTCGGCGCGTGACATGCGCACGACCGTCGGAAAGTGCACGTCCTGGAAGTAATGCGACCAGTCGTACAGCGCCGGGTCAAACGGAAACGTCTTCTGCTCGGCGGGAGTCAGCGTCTGCCAGAGCGCCGTCACGTTGCGCGTGTCGAAAATGCAGTCGACCTCGGTGTACACGCCATACAGCTCGATCAGGTTCAGCCCGCGGTCGAGGCGGTCGCGCTCCGCATTCAGGTCGTCGGAGAGATCCGTCACGTTGGCACCGAGCGGCAAGCGTTCGACCACCCACTGCGCCGCCTCGACGAACCGCAGCGCGGTGCGCGCACGAGCCCCCAGCTCGGAGCGGGACGGAAATGTCCAGGACGGGGTGCCGATCGCCTGCCCGTATCGATCGCGCAGCGGATGATCCGTGAAGTAACGGTTCGACTCGTCGACCATCTGCCGCAGGCGCAGCGGATTGCGCGTGCCCGACGCGGCCTGGTAGACGCGCGGCGAGGAGTCCGGCGGCGGATTGGCCGCGACGACAAGCACCGTGTTGACCACGAAGTCGGCCGGGATGATGTCGAGGAGCGAGTCGGGCAGGCCCGAGAAATCGCTCAGCACGCCCCGGCCGTAGGCCAGGATGAGCGGCTCGGCCATCCGGAAGCCCTCGAGCCAGCCCGCGAACGGCTCGGCCAGCGCGCTCTCGATGATGGACGGCCGCACGATCGACAGCGGGATGTCGCCGTGCAGCTCCACCACCGCCTGCTCCGCCATCGCCTTCGTGAACGAATAGATGTCCGAGAACCCCATCGCGCGCGCGTGCACGCGGCCGCGCTCGATCAGCCGGTCCTTGACCCACCTGTCCCGCAACCGTTCGGTGGTGCGCGCCGTGGCCGGCGTGCCGGCGGGACCCATCCGCGACTGGGCCTCGCGACGCAGGCGGTTCAGCACCTCCGGTCGTCGCGATTCCTCCTCCACGGGGCCGCGCAGGTGCGTCAACACCTCAGCCTCGTGGCGCCAGTTCAAGCCAGGATCGAGCGGCGCCTCCTCGCGCACACGGCCGCGCAGCATGCCGCCGACGTACGCGGTCGAGATGTGCACCAGGTGCGGTCGGGCACCGCTCGACCGGAGCGCCTCGACCAGCCGCGCCGCGCCGAGCAGGTTGGTCTGGGCCGACAGGTCGGCCGGATTGTCGAACTCCACGGCCGCCGCCGAGTGGATGACTACGTCGCACGACCGCAGCTGCTCCCGACCCGCATCGGTCAGCCCCAGGCCATCGCGGCCGAGGTCGATCTCGACGACGCCGAGCTTGGCGCGGACGAGCTTCGTGAAGGCTTCCTCCCCAAGCTCTTCCTTGAGCCGCCGGAACGCGGGGCTCGACAGGACCTCGCGCTCGAGCCGCTCCGCCGCCGGCCGCCGCGCGCTCGAACGGATCGCCAGGTTGATCCGCGCCACGTCGGGAATCGAACGCAGGCATTTCTCGACGAGCGACTTGCCGAGGAAGCCGGTGCTGCCGGTGACCAGGATGGTCTTGCCCTTCAGGGCTTCGGCGATCACGACCGCCCGATTCTAGAAGTCTCTAGGAGGTGAGGTCCCCATGGACGCGCTGCGGCACCTGCACCACGGGAGAGCCGCCGCCGCCGCTCCACCCGAGATCCGAGGTCGCGCTCACCCAGAACCAATAGGTCAAACCAGGCTTGCCCTGGAACGTCGCCGAGCTGCTGCCGCTGCTCGTGGTCCAGGCCGACCGCACCCCGCTGGGACTGACTACGTAGACGGTGAAAGACATGTTCCCAGGGCTGCTCCACGACACGTCGACCGCGGTGGGGTTGCCGAGCCTCGACGCAGCGTCGACCGTGACGCTGGGCATCTGGATCGGTGCGAACCGCGGCGAACCACCAAGCCAGAGGTTACCGGCGTCCTTGGTCCACGGGTCGGGGTACGAGCCACTCCAGCCGTATGGATCGACGGGGCCGCCGCCATTCGTGCGATACACGCCGAAGTGCAGGTGCGGGCCGGTGGCGGTGCCGGTCATGCCGGAGATGCCGATGACCTGGCCCCGATAGACGTACTGGCCCTTGTCGACCCAGATGTGCGACATGTGTCCGTAGAACGTGATCAAGCCATTGCCGTGGTCGATCTCGACTGGCCGCCGGCCGTCTGCGCGAATCCGGCTGTGAATCCCGGGTCGGGCCCGCCGGTGCCCTTCGAAGCCACAGCTCCGTCGTATCGGCAGATCCGCGAGTCGTCACTGTAAAGGGGATAGCAGTGCGAGAACAGAGAGGTGATGTAGTGAGGACCCATGAAGGGCAGGGTCAAAAAGGCGCCCCGCGCCGGCGCCATGCCGGTGTCTCCCTGGCCCGTCTCGATCGGGCCGTAGGTCACCTGGCTGGGGTACGCCCACCGCGTGTACTTGATCGGCTTATGCCCGGGAGGCAGCGCGGTATTCGCCTGCGCCGGAGCGGCAGACAAAAGCACACAGACGAGGGCAAAGAGAAGTGCAAAAACCCGCATAGCCTTGAAACGAGGATTTTCACGGTAGGTTCCGGCTGGCGACTGCATGCCTCAGATTTGGTTAAGTTTCGCAAATGCGTTCTGTTTTGAGCCAGGGACGGGCTGCTGTCTACGAGGAGCCCATCGGGCCGGCCGGAGTTCGACTTCGGGAGGTGCCCCGGACCGAGCCGGCCCCTGGCACGGTGACGATCGCGATCCGCGCCTCCTCGATCAACCACCTCGACCTATTCCTGGCCCAGGGCCTGCAGCGCGACGTCAAGCCGCCGCGTGTGATCGCAGCTGACGGGGCGGGAGTCGTGGAGGCGTCCACAACGCCCAGGTGGAAGTCCGGTGACGAGGTGGTCGTCTACCCGGTGGTCTGCGACTGGGAGTGCGAGTGGTGCCGCGCCGGCGAGAACGTCCGCTGCCCTCACTTCGGGGTCATCGGCGAGCACTCCGACGGCACGGCCTGCGAGTTGCTCCATGTCGATGAGCGGAACGTCTTTCCCAAGCCCCAGGCGCTCTCCTGGACCGAAGC
>VBGE01000310.1 GCA_005880345.1 Chloroflexota bacterium
TCGGCGCGCTCGACGATGATCGTGTTGACGTTGGGGATGTCGAGGCCCGACTCGATGATGGTCGTGCATACGAGGATGTCCCACTTGCCTTCCTCGAAGTCGACCATCACCGTCGCGAGCTGGTCCTCCGACATCTGGCCGTGCCCGACCGCCACGCGCGCCTGCGGGATCAAGCGCCGCACTCGCTCCGCGGCCTTCTGGATGGTGCGCACGCGGTTGTGCACGAAGTACACCTGGCCCCCTCGCTGCAGCTCGCGGTCGATCGCCTCTTTGACCAGCTCGTCCTCGTCCGCGGTGACATATGTCTTGATCGGCTGCCGCTCCTCGGGCGGCGTCTGGATCACGCTCATGTCTCGAATCCCGCCCACCGCCATGTGCAGCGTGCGCGGGATGGGCGTCGCGGACAGCGACAGCACGTCGAGCTGCGTGCGCAGCTTCTTCAGCCGCTCTTTCTGCATGACACCGAAGCGGTGCTCTTCGTCGATGACCAGGAGACCCAGCCGCTTGAAGCGCACGTCGCGCTGGAGCAGGCGGTGCGTGCCGACCACGATGTCGACGTGGCCACTCTTCAAGCCTTCGACGGTGCGTGCCTGCGTCTCATCGTCGACGAAGCGCGACAGCATCTCGACGACGACCGGGAAGTTCTTCAGCCGCTCGCGGAACACGTGGAAGTGCTGCTGCGCGAGCACTGTCGTCGGCGCGAGAAGCGCCACCTGCTTGCCGCTCATCGCGGCCTTGAAGGCCGCGCGCAACGCAAGCTCGGTCTTGCCGAAGCCCACATCGCCGCACAGCAGGCGGTCCATCGGCCGGTCCGACTCCATGTCGGCTTTGATCTCCCCAAGCGCCGCCACCTGGTCCGGCGTCTCTTCATATGGAAAGGAGGCTTCGAGCTCCTGCTGCCACGCCGTGTCCGGCCCGAACGCGATACCCGGCCGGGCCTCGCGCATCGAGTAGATCTTCAGCAGGTCCTCGGCCACGTCCTGGACGACCTTGCGGGCTCGGCCACGCGCGCGCGTCCAGTCGGTCGTGCCCAGACGGTGCAGCGCTGGCGCACTCTCGCCGCCGAGGAATTTCTGCACCCGGTCGAGGTTCTCGACCGGCACGAAGAGACGGTCGCCCTCCGCGTACTCGAGCTCCAGGTACTCGCGGTGCGCGCCTTCCGACTCGATGAGCCGCATGCCCTTGAAGCGCGCGATGCCGTGGTCGACGTGGACGACCAGCTCGTCGTTCGCGAAATCCAGCGTGAACTCGCTGGTCAGCTCGTCCTTGCGCGTGCGTTCGGAGCGACCCGCGCGGGACGGGCGCCGGACTCGCCCGAACAGCTCGGCATCCGTCGAGAGGTGGAATCCCAGCCCAGGCTGGGAGCAGCCCGCCGCGATGTCGACGGCGGCGTGCGCCAGCAGCGGCTCGACCTCCAGGTCCACGTCGAGGTCGATCTCGCGCAGCGCGCTCCCGACCTTGGCCGCGTCGAGCAGTGCCCGCAGCCTCTCGTCCTGCTCGGTGGCGAACACGACCGCCGCGCCGTCGCCCCGCTCGGCCAGGCCGGCCAGCGCACGTGGCTGGCCGACGAGCGGCTCACCCTGAAACCAACCAAGGTCGGCCGCTTCCAGCGCGCCCTCGGCCGCGGTCACCGCGAGACGCTGCCGCTCGCCGAGGTCGTCCAGCCGGTGCACCGTCGGCAGCACGAACTGCCTGGGCAGCTCTCCGCCGCCGGCCTCCGCGGCGGCAAGCATCGCGGTCTCGTCGAGCAGCGTCCGCGCGTCGACCAGCTGGCGCGCGGGCTCGAAGTCCACGACCACCGCCGTCGGAGGCAGGTGGTCGAGCAGCGAGGGCCGCGAGGGGTCGAGGTAGGCCGCGTAGAACTCGACTCCGGGGAAGGCCGCGCCCTCGCCCAGGCGCGTGAGGTCGTCATCCCATTCCGAGCGCACGTCGCCGCGCAGGCGGTCCAGGGAGACCGTGCCGTGAATGCGCTCGACGGCCGCCCCGCCGCGGTCCGGTCCGATCAGCAGCTCGCGCCTGGTGCGGACCACGGCTTCTTTGATCGCCATCACGGAGCGCTGGTTTTCCGGGTCGAACAGGCGCAGCGTCTCGATAGCGTCGC
>VBGE01000353.1 GCA_005880345.1 Chloroflexota bacterium
ATAGGTGCCCTCGTGCGTTTACTGTGCGAGATGGGCGACGCGCAAGCGGTCCTGTACGGCTCCGACGGAGAGCGCGAGTCGAACGCGATGATCGAGCTCCTGAACGAGCTGGGCGTCAAATTCGAATACCGCGCCGTGGATCGCGACCCGGCCGCCACGAAAGAGTGGGAGCAGCTCGACGGCGAGCGGCTGCCCATGCTGCGCTTCGGCAACCACGCCATCATCCGCGGCTTCGACCGCATCAAGATCCAGCAGCTGTTCGGCTGGGTCGGCTGCTAGCCCTGCTCCTCAGGGGAGAGTCAGCGTAGGCAAGAATCCCGGCGCCTGACGCGCGTTGGTCGCCTGCTCGAACGCAAAGGCAAATGAGAGCAACCTCGCCTCCGACCCGGCCCCGGCGAACATGCTCAACCCCAGCGGCAGGCCGAAGGCAAATCCCGCCGGCACGGAGATGATCGGGTAGCCCGCCACCGCGGCGAGCTGGGTGCTTCCCCCCAGGTGCTTTTCGCCGTCCACCTCGTCGATGGCCGCGGCGGGCGCGCCGCTAGGCGCCACGAGGGCGGCCAATCGATGCTTGCGGAGAGCCCGGTCGATGCCCTCGGGTCCCGCCATCCGGCGTGCTCTGTCATGCGCTTCCGTGTACGCCTTGCTTTTCAAGCCGCGGGTCGCCTGCGAGTCCTCGAAGAACTCCTGCCGGAAGTAGGGCATCTCCTCTGCGGCATGTGACCTGTTCCAGCGGATCACGTCGGCCAGGCTCCTCACGGCAAGCCCTCTCCGTCCGCGCAAGTACGCATTGAGTCCCGCCTTCAGCTCGTGAAGCAGGACTGTCTTCTCGAGCTCCGACGAGCGCAGCTCTTTCGCGGTGGCGATCTCCACCTCGACCAGGACCGCACCGCAATCCTGAAGAGCTGCCAGCGCCCCTTCGTAGCACCTGTCGGTGTGCTCCGAGTACCCGGTGAACGGGTCGCGCAGGACGCCCAGCCGCTTCCCGCGAAGGGCGTCCTTCTTGAGCCCGCGACGATAGCCGGCGCCGCGTGTCGAGATCACGCCCAGCAGCACGGCGGCGTCCTCCACCGTGCGTGTCATCGGTCCGGCGGAATCCTGGCTGGCCGAGATGGGGATGATGCCCGCCTGGCTGACCACCCCGACGGCCGGCTTGATCCCCACCACGCCGTTGGCGTTGGCGGGGCTGATGATCGAGCCGTCGGTTTCGGTGCCGATGGCCAGGGCCGCGAATCCTGCCGCGACGCCGGCCCCCGATCCCGAGCTCGAGCCGCTCGGCGTCCGGTCGAGCACGTGCGGGTTCCTGGTCTGGCGACCGCGGCCGCTCCACCCCGAGCTCGAGCGGCTGGACCGGATGTTGGCCCACTCGCTCAGGTTGGCCTTGCCGATCAGCACCGCGCCCGCGCGGCGAAGATTCGCCACCAGCGGAGCGTCGCGCGGGGCGGGTGCGCCGGTCATCGCGAGCGAGCCCGCCGTCGTCAACATCCGGTCGCCGGTGTCGATGTTGTCCTTCACCAGCACGGGAAGCCCATGCAGCGGGCCGCGGACCTTGCCGCGGCTCTGCTCGCGGTCACGGCGCCGCGCGATGTCGAGGGCGTCTGGATTGATCTCGATCACGCTTCGCGTCTTGTCGCGGTCGAGAGCCTCGATGCGCTCGAGGCTCATCTGAATGAGCTCCAACGACGTCAACTTGCCGCTGCTGAGCATGCGCGACAGGTCGGCGGCAGACAGCTCGGCCAGCTCGGGGTGAGGACCCACGACCGCGAGTGTAGAAACTCCCATACCTGCGCGCCGGAATACGTCGCGCGGAGGGCCGTTTCCAGATGGTGGAAAGGCAGGTGCTCCTAAACTGGCAGTTCTGATGGCGGAACCCGCCGCGCCGGCCGCCTTCTCCGAGGAGGCATTGACGCATCTCGACACCTTGTACAGGGGCGCGCTCCGGCTCACCCGCGACCCGGACCAGGCGCAGGACCTCGTCCAGGAGGCGTACCTCAGGGCCCTGCGCTACCAGCACAGCTACCAGCCGGGAACGAACATGAAGGCCTGGCTCTTCGCCATCATGCGCA
>VBGE01000354.1 GCA_005880345.1 Chloroflexota bacterium
GAACATCATCCTGGGCGGCTTCTACACGGAGGGCGTCGGCGTCGTCGACTCGCTGCGGGCCGGCACGCTGATGCGCGAGAAGGGCCAGGCCGCGGGTGCGCTGCATGTCGCGCCGAAGACCGAGGTGCTCGGCATCGACGTCGAGGCCGGCCGGGTGCGACGCGTGCGCACCACGGACGGCGACATCGACACCGAGACGGTCGCCATCACCTGCGGCGTCTGGAGCCCGCGCGTCGCGCGGATGGCCGGCACGCAAATTCCACTTACCCCGGCGGTGCACCAGATGATCGACATCGGACCGGTGCCGCGATTCCGCGGCGCGAAATCCGACATCGAGCACCCGATCGTGCGCGACATGGACACCAACATGTACGAGCGGCAGGCCGGCGGCGACCTGGAGATCGGGTCTTACGCGCACAAGCCCATCCTGTACGACCCTGAGGACCTGCCGCCGGTCGAGCAGGCCGCCCTCTCGCCCACCGAGTTTCCCTTCACGCAGGCCGACTTCGAGGAGCAGATGCAGCACGCGCTCGAGCTGATGCCCGAGATCGTCGGCGACGAGAACGTGGGCGTGAAGTACGCCATCAACGGCATCCTTTCGCTCACGCCGGACGGCATGCCGGTGCTGGGCGAGTCGCCCGACGTGAAGGGCCTGTGGGCCGCCGCAGCGGTGTGGGTGAAAGAAGGACCGGGAACCGGCAAGGCGGTCGCCGAGTGGATGGTGCACGGCGAGTCTGAGATCGACCTCCACTCGTCCGACATCGCGCGCTTTCACGAACATCAAAAGACGCGGGTGCACGTGCGCGC
>VBGE01000355.1 GCA_005880345.1 Chloroflexota bacterium
CAGGCCGAGCACAGCGACCATGTACTGCGGGACGAATTGAATCATTCTCAGGCGAACCTCCTTCGGGCTTTGTAAGTACCTAACGAGGAGGGTTACACCCTGAACTAGCCGGAGGCCTCCCTCTTCGAATGAGCACCGAACACGGCACGCATGATCCGCGCCACAAAGCCGAACGGGCTCGCCGGGTAAGCAGCTTCTTTGACACTGCCGCGAAAAAGTGTCAGCGCGATCCGCTCACGATTCGGCTCGCCGCGCGCAAGCGATTCGGCGATGTGGACCGCTTCGCGTGGCTTGATCCTCGGTGTCAATGGAGGCTCAAACGGATCCACCACAGCCTCGACGATAACCGGGCCGTCGGTGGACATTGCCTCCTCGAGCTGCGCCCGGCATTGAAGGGGATCGTCGATGCGGAACCCTCGGCCTCCGCACGCCTCGGCGAACTTGACGAAATCGATCGGGGTCATGTCGACGCCGAACTCGGGATTGCCGAGGAACACCATCTGCTCCCACTTGATCATGCCGAGGATGTTGTTCTTGAGCACGACGATCTTCACGGGCAGCTTGTACTGGACGCATGTGGCGAACTCCGCCATCAGCATCTCGAAGCCGCCATCGCCGACGAACGCGACACACTGCCTTGAGGGGTAGGCGATCTGGGCTGCCATCGCGTATGGCAGCCCGCTCGCCATCGAGGCAAGGGTTCCGCTCAGGGAGAAGCGCTGGCCGCGGCGAATTCGCAGCATCTGCGCGGCCCAGATCGCCACCGTGCCGGCGTCACCGCTGATGATCGCGTCGTCCGCCAGCACGTCGTTGAGGTGCCATGCGACCACCTGTGGCTTCATGGGCGTGGCGTCTTGCGTCCCGCGTTCCTCCATCAGGGCCCACCAATCCCGTGTCCCGCGCTGTGCCTCTTCGAGAAAACGCCGATCGTCATTCCGCTGCAGCACTGGCAGCAGCATCTCGAGCGTGGCGCGTGAGTCGCCGACCAGGCCGACGTCCGCAGGGACACGCAGGCCGATGCGCACGGGGTCGTCATCTATCTGCACCACGACGGCCTGCCCGGGCCTCGGCAAGAACTCCATGTACGGGAATGAGCTGCCGATCATCACCAGGGCATCGCACGCGCCGAGCGCATCCTGGGAGGGTCGCGAACCCAGCATTCCAACTCCGCCCGTCACATACGGGCTGTCATCGGGGACGACGTCCTTGCCGAGAAGGGGCTTGATGATCGGGGCGGCCAGCCGATCGGCCAGCTGTTCGACGAGCTCCTCTGCTCCACGTGCCCCGTTGCCGGCCACGATCGCCACTCGACTCTTGCCTCGCAACAGGTCGGCCGCACGCTGCACCTCGGTGACGCTCGGCGACCGCACGCTCGGCATCGGTGGGACTGCGGTGTGATGGGCGATGTTCCGCTCCGAGGGTTCGTCGTCGCCAATCGTCCACTGCTGCAGATCGAGCGGAAAGGCGATGTGAGCGACGCCGCGCCGGGCGACCGCCGTCCGCACCGCCAGGTCGACGAGGCTGGTGACGTGCGCCGGCCCCATCACACGCTGGTTGAACACGGCCACGTCTTGAAAGAGGTAATCGGTGTTGACGTCCTGCTGGTACATCGTGCCGATGAGGTCGTGATACGTCATCCCCGTGATCGCCAGCACTGGGGCCTGGTCGAGCCGCGCATCGTACAGGCCGTTCAGCAGGTGAATGGCTCCCGGGCCTGACGTGGCGAGGCACACCCCGAGCCGGCCTGTGTACTTGGCGTAAGCGCAGGCAGCGAACGCCGCCGCCTCTTCGTGCCGGACGTGCACGAAGCGGACGCGGTCCTGGTTCTTGCGCAGGCCCTCGATCACGCCGTTGATGCCGTCGCCGGGAAGGCCGAAGACCACCTCCACGCCGAGGTCGGCGAGGCGCTCGACCAGCATGGCGGCCGCCGTCTTCCCTGCCATGTCGATAAAAC
>VBGE01000014.1 GCA_005880345.1 Chloroflexota bacterium
TGGTGTCGATGCTGAAGCCGTCGTCCGAAACGAGCTCGTCCAATGGCAGCAACGGTTCGACGGCCGACGGCGCCGAGGTGCGGCTCAGCATCGAGGAGCTGCAGCGCTACATCGAGCCGCTGCCCGACCTCGAGAATTTCATCCGGCTGGTTCACATCGCCCTGGCCGCCGACCACGAGGACACGCGCGTGGACAGCGCGGCGGTCGCGGCCGAGCTGGGTCTCGATTCCCTCGCGTTGAGCAAGCTGGGATGGCTGGCGTCGGTGACGCCGGACGTGTGCCGGGAAGGCTCGTTCGCACCCGACTACTCGGAGTGGAGCTTTCTGCCGGCATACAACGTGCACCTGTTCCGGCGCGTGCACACGATCGATGACTTCCTGATGATCGAGTCGACGCTGGTGCCGCGCGCTGCGCCCGAGGGCACGACGACGACCTCGCCAGGGACGGCGGCGTTCAATGTGGAACCGGGGACGCCTCTGCCGGACGGCATCGTCACGTTTCTGATGACCGACGTGGTGGAGTCGACGCTGCTGTGGCTGCAGAGCCGCGCGGCCATGTACCAGGCGATGCGTCGGCACGACCAGCTGCTCACCTCGGCCATCGAGGCCAACGGCGGGGTGGTGCTCAAGGAACGAGGTGAGGGTGACTCGTCTTTCGCAGTGTTCCAGCGTGCGACCGACGCCGTAGTGGCGGCGGTCGAGGCGCAGCAGGCGATCCAGTCCGAGGAGTGGCCTCAGGGGATCTCCCTGGCCGTGCGCATGGCGATCCTGACCGGCGAGGCGGACGCGGCCGACCGCGACTACCGCTCGCCTGCGGTCAACCGCTGCGCGAAGCTTCGCCGGCGGGCGGTGGGCGATCAGATCCTGGTGTCGGAGACCACGTACTCGATCGTCGCCGACATTCTGCGCGACGACATACGTCTGGTGTCGGTCGGGAAGCGCCTGCTGGAAGGGCACGACCGGCCTGAGGCGATCTACGTCGTTCAGCACCCGGCCGTGCGCCTGGAGGCCGACGTCACGCCGGACGAGATGTTCCCGACCCTCTCCGTGCTCCCGGGAGTGGAAGAGCAGCCCGCCAGCTGAGGTTCAATTACAACCATGGCGACCTCTGCGCGCTCGGGCGGGGTGACGGTCGACCGGTATTCCGTGGTCTTGATCGCGGTGGCGGCAGTTCTGTGGGCTTCCGATGCCCTGTTCCGCAACCAGCTGATCAGCCACCTTTCCGCGTCCCAGATCGTGGTGGCCGAGGACGGACTGATCACGCTGTTCCTGGTCCCGGTGCTTGTCCGCAGCTGGCACGAGCTGCGCGGCCTGGGGTGGCGGGCGTGGGTGGCGGTCCTGCTGATCGCCGCCGGGGCGCAGGCGCTGGCGACGCTGTTCTTCACGGCGTCGTTCTCCTACCGCATCTACGCCGAGACGTTCGTCCTGCAGCAGACGCAGCCGCTCATCGCGCTGGTGCTGGCGTGGGTGGTGCTGGGCGAGCGGCGCCGGCCGTGGTTCTGGGCGACAGTGCTCGTCGCGCTGGTCGGCGTGTACATGGTGGTGTTCGCTTACAACCCCATGGATCCGCTCTCGGCCTTGCAGCAGGGGCGGCTCGAGGCAGGGCTGTTCGCGCTGGGCGCGGCAGTGCTTTGGGCCAGCGGGACGGTGTTGGGCCGGTACGCGCTGGGCTCGCTCTCGTTCTGGTCGGTGACATCGTTGCGCTTCACGCTGGCGCTGCCGGTGCTGGTCGCCGTCGTGCTAGTCCAGTATGGGCTGGGCGGGTTTGGGCACTACCAGGTGTCCGATTTCGTGCCCAACCTGCTGGCCATCGCCCTGGTGCCGGGCCTGTTCGCCTTGTTGCTCTATTACCGCGCGTTGTCGCGGACGCCGGCCTCGTTGTCGACGATCGCTGAGCTGGCGCTTCCCGTGACTGCGACGTTCATCGCCGCGTGGCAGTTCAAGCAGCCTGTGTATCCGGCGCAGATCCTCGGCACCGCGCTGTTGATCGGAGTGATCATTCTCCTCAACCTGAACAAGGACAAGGCGGCCGAGGCGCCGCCGGTTGGGACGCTGGCACCCGTCGAAACCTAACCGGTCGAAAGGAGATAGACAGATGGCGCGCGAGTATGGGACGTCGGTCGAAACAAGCGCTTCGCCCGAACAGGTGTGGCGGGTGTGGTCGGACATGTCGACGTGGGGTTCGTGGAATCCGAACGTCTCGACGATGGACTGGAACGGCGGTTTTGTGTCCGGATCGACAGGGGTCATGAACACTCGAGCCGGTCAGCATCACAAGATGGAGCTGGTCGACGTTCAACCGGGCCGGGGCTTCGGCTTGTTGACCGCGGTCGTGCCCGGGACGCGCTTTCGCTTCAACTGCAAGATCGAGCCCGGTGCTTCAGGTGGCAAGACTCGCGTGTCGCAGACGGTCGAGGTGGGCGGGCCGCTGGGGCCGGTGTTGGGCGGGATGCTCGGGCCGCAGGTGTCTAAGGAATTCGGGACGCTCCTGGAGAACCTGGCCAGGAAGGCGGAATCGGCCTAGGTATTCGGTTTTCCGGCCGCCTCACACACTAGATAAGGACGCGAGCCGTTTCCGGTAAGCGGCCGAGGCGCGGGTCCAGCTGAAGGCGACGCCCGCCAGCATCGCGGCCAGGAAGGTGGCGATTCCCGCCGCCAGGAGGGTCGGGCCCGCCTTGCCGTTCGCGATCGCACTCGTCAGCGGCGCCCAGTCGACGGTGGCGGCGGCGTTGAGCCAGGCGATGAGCCCGGTCGCGAACGCGATGGTGGCGAGGGTCCAGCGCTTCTCGGCGGTGGACATCTGGCCGAGGTCGAAACGGCGCTGGCGCGTGGTCACGGTGATGGTGCGCAGTCGCGTGAGCAGCACGAGCCAGACGGCGAGCATCGCCAGGCCGATGGCGAGCGCCACCCAGGGGTAGGCGGTCTGGTCGACGGGCGAGAGGTCGGCCGACCCCGCCCACGCGGCGAGGGGCAATGCCCAGATGAGGCTTGCCAGTGCGGCGAAGCCGGTGCGTCCGAAGCGATCGACGAGCCGGTTCATGAGAGCGTGTACTTCTCTTTCAGGTATTGGGCGAACGTGATCTTGCCGTCCTTGTGGTCAGGACACGTTATCAGTCCCTCCCCCCACTGCTTGCTGAATTGGAAAGGAAGTGGCAGGTTGACGAGGCGGCGGGCCTCCTTGCGCGCCGTGAGCCATGCTTCCGCGATCGATTTGAAGTCGAGCACCTCGGGGCCGCCGAAGTCGGGGAGCATGCCGGCCGGCGGCTGCAGAGCCACGTCGACAAGGCGCTGAGCGACCTCGTTGGAGTCCACGGGCTGGAACTTCCAGGTGAATGGCACTGTGGCGAGCCCTGGAATCTTGGTGAACGCGCGGAGGAAGGTCTCCATGTGGTCGTGGAACTGCGTGGCGCGCAAGATCGACCACGGCCGACCGCCCTGCTGGACGACGGACTCGGTGCGCAGCTTGGTGCGGTAGTAGGGATAGCCCTGGACGCGGTCGATCCCGACGATCGAGATGTAGGCAAGGTGCCCGATGCCCGCCTGTTGGGCGCAGTCGATGAGGCGGCGCGTGCCGCCGATGTCGGTGGCTCGGCTTGTGAGCGATTCGCGCGCGCCGGTGGCGGCGTGGATGATGGCGTCCATACCGGCCACGGCCCTGTCCAGCCCAGCGCCGGTGCGGAGGTCGCCCTGCACCGCATCGACGTGGCCGCGAGGTTGGCGGCTGAGGATGCGGGCGCGGTGGCCCGACTGGCGCAGGAGCATGACCACATGTCGCCCGAGCGTTCCGGTCCCGCCGGTGACGAGGACGTTCATTTCTTGCCGAGCTGTTCGCCGAAGAAAGTCACGACGCGTCGCCATGCGTCATCCGCCGCATCCTGGTTGAAGGCTCGACCGGATTCGTTGAAGAACGAGTGGCCGGTGTCCGGGTAAATCTTGATGTCGTGCTTGATGTTGCTCTGGGCCAGGGTGCGGTCGAGGGTGCGTCCCGCGTGGGCGGTGAAATCGTTTTCCGGATATGACCCGACGACAGGGCAGAGGCGCTTCGCGACACCCAGGGGACGAGGGTTTGTGGCATAGAAGGGCGCGATGGCTTTGAGTCGTGAGTCGGTGCAAGCCCACGCGATGGCGAAGCCCCCGCCCATGCAGAAGCCGATCGCGCCCATGCGCTGCGCGTCAACCTCGGGCAGCTTGGCAAGAAAGGTAAGGGCGCTCTTGAGGTCGTCAATGCCGTAGCGATTTACCGAACCCATAAGCAACCCGGCCATGTAGCGGGCCATGCAGAGGGCGCGGATGCGGTCAGCGAAGAGATCCACCGCCAGGCCTGCGTAGCCTGCGTCCGCGAAGCGACGAGTGATGTCCTTGATGTTTTCGTTGAGCCCGTACGCCTCGTGGATCACGACGACGCCCGGGTGTGGTCCGCTCCCGTCAGGCAGCGCGAGAAAGCCGCCGCCCTTGAGTTCTCTGGTCGTGACTTCGCGCGCTTGCATATTTCGAGTGGGGTCAGTGAGAGATGGTAGCGGCGTCTGGGGAGCGGCCGAATGCGAGCGGTATCCTTATGGCACACCTGCAGGGCGTGGGCCCGTGGCGCAGCCTGGGAGCGCGGCAGACTGGCAGTCTGTAGGTCAGGGGTTCGAATCCCCTCGGGTCCACCAATTTCGAATTAGGTTGAGTCGGCCAAGCGCCGACCTGGAGTCTTACCTTCCCCCCGGACTTGTTTCCCGAGCCACTCGAGCTCGGCAAGGTCGTCGGGATCAAGAGCCCGGCCAAGCCGGTCAAGGGCGCCCGAGCCGATCGCGAACCGCCGCCGTGCTTCGGCGATGTCGCTTTCCGCGGCTGCGACCGCGGACCAGTTGAGCTCGGTCCATGCCTCTCCGTACGCCTCGGTGATCCCAGCTTCGTCGCGCTGACGGAATCGTGCCTTGGCCGCCTCGACGTCGCCCAGATGGAGCTCGACCCATCCCAGGTTGTGCAGCTCCATTCCTACCCAGGCTCGGTTGTCGAGCTCGGTATTCAGCTGGAGACTTTGCAAATAGAGCTCGCGTGCGGCTGCGTAATCACCTTCGAGCCTCGTCCCGGCGGCCTGAAGGTGAAGAGGGGCGGCCCCTGCCTCCTGGTCGTCTGCGTCCATCGCCAGGTCCCGCGCCCGCCGCGCAAGGGCGGTGACTTCGCCATACCGTCCGTCTCGAAGGGCGACTCGGGCGAGCCCGGTCAGTGCGTCGCACTCACCGCGGACGTCTCCCGTCTGACGAGCGATATGGAGCGCCTTCTCGTTGGACGCTCGGGACCGCGCCTGATCACCAATGCGGAACGCGAAAAGGCCGTCGGCATAGAGCGTCCGCACCTGCCACCGCGGAGCGGCTGTCCCTCCGGGTACAGACAGAGCGGTCGTTACAACCGCAGTTCCTTGATCGATCTCTGCGCGAGAGAGCCAAAGGCGCCAACAGCGACCGGCAAGCTCGAGCGCGGAAGCTGCATCACCGGCCTTCGCGAAGTAGTCCACAGCGTCGGCGACAGCGTCGCGTTCGGCTCCCAGCCCTTCAGGGTCTCCAGCTCTGGCGGCTTCGAGAACCTGATGCGGGGTCATCGCATCGTGATCGTACTTGCGGCGGATTGTTCATCCGTGCCAGGACAGGCGTTATCGCTTGTATGAGAGGCGCGGGGCTTCCGCTACTCGCCCTTGCTTTCTTCGCGCTGGGCGCGATGCAGGGGTGCGGTCAGACGGCCTCCGCGCTCGAGGGGCCTGAAGCGAAGCCACCCACCGGCCTGCAGCCGGTGATCGACGCGAACAACACCGCCGCGTGGCCCGCGACCGATCCCAATACCGACCCCAACGCGCCGCCGCTCGACATGTTGATCACCAAGTCGATGCTCTATGCGGCGGGCTTGAAGCACGGCGTCAACCCATACCTGGTGATGGGCCTCGCCTGGCATGAGAGCGGATGGCAGGCGTCCGCCGTCTCCTCGGCGGGCGCGGTCGGCATCATGCAGGTCATGCCGGCCACCGCCGCGGCCGATGGTCCGAAATTGCTGAATCGCACAGTGAACCTATACGACCCGGGTGACAACATCGACCTTGGCACTGCGATCCTCAAGCAAAATCTCGACCACTGGGGCAACGACATCGCCAAAGCGCTGTGCGCGTACTACGCGGGCGGAGGCGCGGTGACCGAGTGGGCCACGATGCGCGCAGACTGCCGCCACTACGTCTGGGCGGTCTACAACGCCGCGATGATGTTCAAGGACGGCAAGGGCCCGGTCTGAAAATCTATCGGAGCTCTAGCGCGAAGCCACCGTGGACTCGCGCACCGCCAGCTCAGGACTGAGGATCATCTGCCGCGGCGCCTGGCCACGTACCGCGGCAAGGCTCAGCACCAGCCGCGCCATCTCGCGACCCATCTCCTCCACCGGTTGCTTCACGCTCGACAGCCGTGGCCGTGTCGCGGACGCGATCGGCGAATCGTCGAACCCGATCACTGCGACGTCGTCCGGCACGCGCCGGCCCAGCACCTGAAGCGCCCACATCGCCCCGGCGGCCATCGCATCGGAGGCCGCAAAGACCGCATCGACCTCATGCCCGAGCGCGAGCAAGCGTCCCATCGCCATCTCGCCGCCGTCGCGGTCGAGCTCGCCCCACTCGACGATGTCGGAGCGGATGGCTGCCTGCCACATCGCGTCGCGAAAACCCTGCAGCCGATCGCGCGCAGACGCGACGTGTGTGGGACCCGCGATGTGCGCGATCCGGCGCCGCCCCTGCTCGATCAGGTGCTCGGTCGCCGCTCGACCGCCTGCGTGGTTGTCCACGTCGACGAAGCTCACGTCGATGGCATGTCGTGGCCGCCCTCCGAACACCATCGGCACGCCCCGCGCATGCAGTCGCGCCGGCAGGCTGTCGGACTCGTGGAGCGCCAGCAGCAGCACCGCATCCACGTGACCACCGACCAGGTACTGCTCCAGGCGCTGGACGTCGACCGTCGTCTGAGGCGCAAACAAGACCATCTGCAAGCCGTTGGCCGAAAGCTCCTCGCCAATGCCGCTGAGGAGTCGCGGCAGGAGTGGATCCATGAACACGCGCGAGCTCGGCTCGGGAATCACGACGCCCACCGACTCGCTGCGCCCGGCAGCCAGACTGCGGGCAGCTCGATTCGGCACGTAACCCAGTTCAGCGGCCGTGCGCTCCACTGCGCGCCGGGCCTCATCGCTGACCGACGGGTTGCCGCTGAACACCCTCGATGCG
>VBGE01000356.1 GCA_005880345.1 Chloroflexota bacterium
TGTGGCGC
The DNA here is from genome assembly GCA_005880345.1 of Chloroflexota bacterium. GTDB lineage: Bacteria > Chloroflexota > Dormibacteria > Dormibacterales > Dormibacteraceae > 40CM-4-65-16. Next base: position 9 of record VBGE01000356.1, read on the forward strand.
CGATCCGCCAAATCTCTCGGCCCGCACTCCAGCCCCACCACCCATGAGCGGTTTCACAGCGCCGCACTGCGGTGCGCTTCGCGCGTCCGACGAAGGGCACGAAGTCGACCTGTACGGCTGGGTCGCACGCCGGCGCGACCACGGCGCCGTCATCTTCATCGACCTGCGCGACCGGTGGGGCGCGGTGCAGGTCGTGATCCGCGACGCCGAAACGCTTTCCGCGCGGCTGAGGCTCGAGTCGGTGGTCCGCGTTCGCGGCAAGGTGCAGCGACGGCCGAACGGTTCCGAGAACCCGAGGATGGCGACTGGCGAGGTCGAGGTGGTCAGCGACGACCTCGAGATCCTGAGCGAGTCGCAGCCCACGCCTTTTCCAATCGAGGATCCCGAGGAGCCGGACGAGAAGAACCGACTCGAATATCGCTATCTCGACCTGCGACGCCCACACATGACGAAGATGCTCGAGCTTCGCAACAAGGTGAACCGGATCATCCGCGACTACATGGAAGAGCGGGAGTTCATCGAGGTCGAGACACCCATCCTCACGCGAAGCTCGCCCTCTGGCGCGCGCGACTTTCTCGTCCCGTCGCGGCTGCATCCAGGCAGCTTCTACGCGCTGCCGCAGGCGCCGCAGATGCTCAAGCAGCTGCTGATGGTCTCGGGCGTCCAGCGCTACTACCAGATCGCGCGCTGCTTCCGCGATGAGAACCTGAGAGCCGATCGCCAACCGGAGTTCACGCAGCTCGACGTAGAGATGTCCTTCTGCGACGAAGAGGACGTCTTCACCTTGATCGAAGGTCTTTTTGCCCAGCTGTGGCAAAAGATCCTTGGCATCACGCTGCCGGTGCCGTTCCCCAGGCTCGACATCAAAGAGTCTTACCTCCGCTACGGCACTGACAAGCCGGACCTGCGCTATGAGCTGGAGATCTCAGACCTTGGCGATGCGCTCCGCGAGACCAGAGCCGAGATCTTTCGCAAGGTCCTCGCCGGCGGCGGTGTCGTGCGTGCGCTCAGCGTGCCGAACGGCAAGGAGCTGGCGCGGCGCGAGCTCGACGAGCTTGTCACCGTGGCCAGAGGCGCCGGCGGGCAGGGGCTCGCCTGGCTGCCTGGACCGATGGAGAAGTTCCTCAGCGATGGGGAGATGAGCGACGTGCGCCGGCTGACGGGGGCCGGCGAGAACGACCTGGTTCTCATCGTCGCGGATCGCCGGCGCAAAGCCGAGACAGTCATGGGTCTGATCCGCCAGGAGGTCGCGCGCCGCCGCAAGCTCGTGCGTGAGGGCGAGTGGAAGTTCCTGTGGATCAACCCCACGTACCTGTTCGAGGAGGACGACCAGGGCAAGCTGACGTACGCGCACCATCCGTTCACGCGACCATTCGCGGAGGACATGCCGTTCGTCGAAGAACGGCCCTACGACGTGAGGGCTCACGCCTACGACATCGTTTGCAACGGCTACGAGCTGGGCGGCGGCAGCTTGCGGATCTACGACCCTGCGATGCAGGAGCGCGTCTTCCAGCTGCTGGGCATGCCCCTCGAGACGATTCGCGCTCGCTTTGGCACGCTCCTCGAAGCGTTTACGTATGGCGTGCCGCCGCACGGCGGAATCGCCCCCGGCATCGACCGCATCGTGATGATGCTTGGCGGGACGGACAACATCAGGGACGTGATCGCTTTTCCGAAGACCCAGTCGATGTCCGACCTGATGCTGGGAGCTCCCTCAGAGGTCGATTCGGAGCAGCTCGATGAGCTCCACGTCAAGGTGGTTCCACCGCAAAAGGCCTCGTCGTAGCATTGGCCTGCTCCCGATGGCTGGCGGGCATGTGCGCGTTGCCCAACAGTTCATCAACCGGGACCCCGACGTCCGCAAGGCCGACCAAATGCCCGCATCGACGGGACT
>VBGE01000381.1 GCA_005880345.1 Chloroflexota bacterium
TCGGAAAGGACATGACGATGAACAGGTACAGCCAATCACGGACTACTTAGAACCGCCTCGATGCAGTCGGCCGTCTCGCGCTGAAGCGCTGGCAGCACACGGGCTGACGCGTCATGGTTGGCGTAGTGACTAGGTACCGAGACTACGAGAATCGACTTCTAAACGAGCTCATGCGCCTTCTGGCAGACCGCGACCCAGCGGACCCACTGGGACGATCGAAGTTCTTCGACGACTTTAGGCTGGAACGGATCTCCTTCGAAGGTACCTATCCGGACGCCCGACTGGTCGTTTTGTTTCGTCGGCCCGAGCAGAGCGACTGCATCTACGGAGCGAAGAGCCTCAACGTGTGGGCTCCGCAGGATCCCCAGGATGACTGGTGGCCTCTGGACGTAAAAGAGCAACGAGACACAGTCCGGGATGTAGCAGACATGATTCGTGTGCGAATGGACAGCGAAGTCTGGCCCTCAGAGGCAGAGCCAGCACCACCGTGCAACCCCGACGAAACGGGTGTCACATGGGTCGATTGGCGTGTGGCAAGCCACTAATCACCTGCAGCGATCGGTCCCCATCGAGTTCACCTGATGATTTGTCGGTCCGCCTTCAGTCAACGCTTAGACGAGGTTTCGGCCTGCCACATGGCCGGCCTGCGTCGGCTCTTAACCCGTCTGGCCGATCGCGACGTGGCAGCTAGAGACCGCTGTTTGCGTGGATATCGACTTTGCGAGATCTAACGAGATGTCTGTCGGACCGCCAGTGCCGCTGAACACGGTGATCACGCCCTCACGATGGAAGCCCGAGGTACTCTCAAAGTAGAGATTGAACCCACCGCGGCTAGGGCCCGAGTCGGTTAACTTCCACGCGCCAGTGTTCAGTTGCGACTTGTAGAAGTCGATCACGTCAGAAGCCGGTGCTGATGTAGACCAGGTCGCCGTCACAGTGGTG
>VBGE01000382.1 GCA_005880345.1 Chloroflexota bacterium
AGCAGGCGATCGAGATCTCGACCGACCTAGTGTTCGAGTGACGGGGGCCGGGACCACAGCGTTGTCCCAAGCCTCACGTTTCGGAAGACCTCCTCGCTGACCAGGAATCCGATGAAGATGACGAGCAAGCCGGCGAACTCGCCGAGAAAAAACGACCACGTCACGCCGAACCGGTTCAGGCTGCTCGTGAGGCCCGGGACGAACGCGCCGACCGCGATCAGGATCGTCGCCGGAACGCGTGAGCTGAGCTTGCTCTCGCGCAGCGCCGCGAACGCGGCCGGCAGCGAGGCGAAAAAGTTCACGACCACCGCCATGATTCCCAGCCTGGCCGGCAGCGCGCGCCGCTTCGGCATGTAGATGTATGCGGAGTACAGGGCCCCGAAGACCAGGACCAGCCCTCCGCCCGCATTGAAGGGAATGCTCATCACGCGCAGGTAGCCCGGGAAGGCCGAGCCGGTCGGCACATGCGTTGTCGGGTCGAGGTAGGCGCCGGCCACGTGCGCGGAGAGGACCTGCACCGCAACGATCAGCGTGCCGGCCACCAGGAAGCCCATCGCGACGTGCGCCTGCATCTCGCGTCGCATTGTCGTGGCGATGGCGATCGCCGCGGCGGCGATGAGCGCCACGGCCAACGTCGTATAGCCCGCGGCCGCCGAGCCCGGGTACCTGGCGATGGCCAGAGCCGAGAACAATCCGCCGAGCCCGATCGATGCCGCCGCGAAGTAGCCAAACCGTGTCTTGTTGAGCAGGTAAAGCGTCCCGGCGCCAAGGTATGCGGGGACAAGGAACGCGCCGATCAGGTACCAGGTCCGGTACAGGGCCTCGTTCCAGCCGAACGCCGAACCGAGGAACTCGGTGCCCGCCGCTACGCCGTACCAGAGCAGGCCGATCGCCCAGACGAGCTGGAAGCTGTGGCGACGCTGAAACCACTGGTCGAGCACCATGCCTGCGAACACGAAAGCGAGCAGGGAAGAGGCCAGCGGAAGGACGACGTTCACCCAGGGATCAGTGTAGAAGTCACTCGAAGAAGACCGTTTCGCCTGGCCCCTGCAGCCTGATGTCGAAGCGCAGAACCTCCCCTTCACGCCGCGCGATCAACGTGCCCCGCCGTCCCGGGTCGATCGAGGCGAGGACCTCGTCTTCCACGCCTGGAAAGTACATGCGCGTATTCAGGTGACGGAGGAGGCCGCGTGCGAAGACGGTTAGAGATAGA
>VBGE01000383.1 GCA_005880345.1 Chloroflexota bacterium
GAAGAGGGGGAGTGCGTGCGGGCCAGCTCGCGACGTGGCTCGGTTGAGGTGAACGTTCGTTTCGACACCTCGCTCCGTCCCGGCCTGGCGTTCATGACGCTGCACTTCCCCGACCAGGTGGCCACGAACCTGCTGACCATCGATGCGACCGATCCCAAGTCCGGCACGGCCGAGTTCAAGGCCAGCGCCATCAGGATCGACAAGATTCCCGCCTCGACGCGCGCCTAGTGGACATACGAGCCACCGGCGGGCCGGCCACCGCAGGGGAGATGGCGGCCGTCGACATGCTGCTGGGCGCAGCGGAGCCCGCGGCGCACCACGTCGCTTATGGCGGGCATGCTGCGCGATCGCAGCGGCACCTGCTGCTGCCGGTGCTGCATGCGATCCAGGACCGCATCGGATGGGTGAGCCGCGGCGCCCTCGAGTATGCGTGCCGGCGCCTGTCGATCCCGCCGGCGGAGGCGTATGGCGTGGTCAGCTTCTACGCGCGCTTCAACCTCGAGCCGCGCGGGGACGCGGCCGTCCACGTGTGCGACGACATCCCATGCATGCTCGCCGGGGCCACGGTGGGCCAGGGCGCCATCGGATCGCCGTGTCTGGGCCTGTGCGACCGTGCGCCCGCGACGCTGACCGAGCGATTCGGCTCGGTATACGAAGCGACGGCTTCTTCCTCGCCCCTATCCCCGGCCCTGTCCCCCGAGGGGAGAGGGGGATTGTTACGGCGCGTGGGGGTGGTCGACCCGGAGAGCATCGACAGCTATCGCGAGCACGGAGGCTTCGCGGCGCTGCAGAAGGCGCGCGAGATCGGTCCGGACAAGGTGATCCACCAGGTGATCGAGTCGAAGTTGGTCGGGCGCGGAGGCGCCGCGTTTCCCACGGGCCGCAAGTGGCAGTCCGTTGCGATCGCGCCGGTCAAGCCGCACTACCTGGTCTGCAACGCCGACGAGTCGGAGCCTGGCACCTTCAAGGACCGCGTGCTGATGGAAGGCGATCCTTTCGCCATCGTCGAGGGGATGGCCATCGCGGCGCTCGCCGGGGGGTGCGAGAAGGGCTACATCTACATCCGAACCGAGTATCCGGTGGCACGCAGGCGCATGGAGAACGCCGTGGCTCAGACGCGCGCAGCGGGGCTGCTGGGCTTCGACCTCGAGGTGCGTCGCGGGGCGGGCGCGTACATCTGCGGCGAGGAGACCGCGCTGTTCAACTCGATCGAGGGCAAGCGAGGTGAGCCCCGCAACAAGCCACCGTTTCCGGTGCAGGCTGGCCTGTTCGGCAAGCCCACCCTGGTCAACAACGTGGAGACGCTCGTCAACGTGCTCGACATCGTCAACGGTGAGTTCGGAGACACCCGCCTCTTCTGCGTCTCGGGCCAGGTCCTGCAGCCGGGCGTCTACGAGGTGCCGATGGGCACGACCCTTCGCTCTCTTCTGATGGAGCACGCCGGCGGCTTGCGGCCCGGACGCACGCTGCAGGCTGTGCTGCTGGGCGGCGCCGCCGGCTCGTTCGTCACGCCGGCGCAGCTCGACGTGCCGCTGAGCTTCGAGGGGACGCGCGCGATCGGGGCCACCCTGGGCTCGGGCGCCGTGATCGTGCTCGACGACACCGCGGATGCGAAGTCGGTCCTTCTGCGCATCGCCCGGTTCTTCCGCGACGAGTCGTGCGGCCAGTGTGTCCCGTGCCGCGTGGGGACCAAGCGGCAGGAAGAGATCCTCGAGCGCATGCTGGGCGAGGCCGATGGCGACCGCGCCGCTGATGTGATGCTGCTCAGCGACATCGCGCAGGCGATGCGCGATGCGTCCATCTGCGGCCTGGGCCAGACGGCGGCCAACGCGATCGCGTCTGGGCTGACGCAGCTGAAGGTGATCAATGGCTGACGCGGTCTTCGTCGGCATGCCGAAGCGACTCGTGGCGGTGAGCATCGACGGCCGCGACGTCGAGGTCACCGAGGGCTCGACGATCCTCGAGGCGTGCCGGCGCATGAGCATCGACACGCCCACTCTGTGCCAGCTCGACACGCTCGCGCCGGTCAACGTGTGTCGCGTGTGCGTGGTCGAGCTCGAGGGCTCGCGCGTCCTCGTGCCCGCGTGCTCGCGCAAGGTCGAGGCGGGCATGAAGATCCGCACCGATTCGGAGCGGGTCAACCACAGCCGGAGGCTCGTCCTCGAGCTGCTCGCGTCGTCGGTCGACATGTCGCTGTGCGCGCCGCAGGTCCAGGCTTGGATGACTCGCTACGGCGCGACGCCCTCACGTTTTGGGACCGGTGCTGCGACCGTGGCGCAGCCGGTGAAGGTCGACAACGAGCTGTATGTGCGCGACTACTCGCGATGCATCCTCTGCTACAAGTGCGTCGAGGCCTGCGGTGTCGAGGCCCAGAACACGTTCGCGATCGGCGTGGCCGGGCGCGGTGCGCGTTGATGTTCAAGAGCGAGCACGACATGCGCGCCGCGGGTACCTGGGATGAGTCACGGCAGGCCGTGACCGAGACGGTGTGCCCCTACTGCGGCGTGGGCTGCATGCTCGAGCTGCACGTGCAGGACAACAGCATCGTCAAGGTGACGTCGCCGCTGGACAACAGCGTCACCGCCGGCCACCTATGTGTGAAGGGCCGCTTCGGATTTCAGTTCGTGCAGAAGCGCCGGCGCGGCTAGTCGCCGCCGTGCCCGTGGCCATGCCCGTGGCCGTGCCCCCCGCCGCCTCCGCCGTCCTCGCCGCCTGAAGGGGGCGCGGCGACCGTAACCGTCGTGTCCGCGGGGGTCGGGCTGGGCTGCGAGGTGGCAGTGCCTGCCGGCGCCGCAGCGGGTTGGTGCACGCCGCCCACCCCGCCATTCGGGGTGTCGCGCGGCACCTGGACAGTCCCGGTCTGGGCCGCAATTCCAACTCCCACGAGCAGCGTCGCCACGGCGCCCAGGATCAACTTGATGGGAGTGGTCATGGAACTAGAACGCCCAGGGCAAAGCGAAAGGGCCGGGTCTCAGGCCCGGCCCTTGGTTTCAGCGAGGTCTGCGGCTAGTCGTCCCCGTGGTCTCCGCCGCTCTCGTGATCACCGGTTTCCTGGTCTCCCGCCTGGGCAGCCGCCCCGGCCTGGTCGTCGTCGTTGGTCTCCGTCTCGTTGTCAGCAGCCTCAGGAGTTTCGGTCGGTTCCGGGGTCTGCTGCGCCTCGGGCGTGTCCGCCGGCTCGGGAGTCGTGTCGGGCGTCTCAGTGGGCTCGACTCGCGCCCCGGACGCTTCGTCGCCGGACACGGAGGAATGCAGCCCGGCGGACCGGTTGACGAGCAGTGCTGTGTGGGCGGAGGCGCCGATCCCGGCGACCAACAGCGCTCCGCCTACGGCACCGACTATCAGTACGGCTGGTCTTTTCATGGCACTGGAAACGCCGGACCGTGGGCAAGTCGGAAGCCCTGGATCAGTGATCTCCGGAGCCTGAGCTCGGGGACGGCGAAGCACCACCGTGGTCATCGCTGCCGCCGCCGCCGTCGCCGGACGGTTCCGGCGATTCGTGGGCTTCCGGCGTGGGCGATGCTTCTGGCTTTTCGGAGGGCTCCGCCTGTGGGGTCTCGTGGTGGGTGGGCGGCGGCGGCGCGACGGCCTCGCGTGGCGAGGGCGTTTGGCTCGCGACCGAAGGCGGGGTCGCCTGAGGCGTGCTCGCGGGCTCGATCACAGTGACTATGCG
>VBGE01000015.1 GCA_005880345.1 Chloroflexota bacterium
AGGCGATCGTGTTGGCGATGTCCTCGGGCTGGCCGAATCGCTTGAACACGGTGCGTGACTTGAACCGCTCGTACATCGGGTTGTTGGCCGCGGCAGCCTTGCCCGCCTCCGACTCGATGATCCCCGGAGCGATCGCGTTGGACGTGATGTTGTGGCGTCCGCCCTCGAGCGCGGCGGTCTTGGCGAGGCCGATGAGCCCTGCCTTGGTCGACGAATAGCTCGCCTGGCCGAAGCCTCCCAGCGTGCCGGCGACCGAGGACATGAAGATGAGGCGGCCCCATTTGTTCTCGACCAGGTAGGGCCAGACCTCCTTGGTGCAGTTGAACGCGCCGGTGAGGTTGACCTTCACGTCGCGGTCCCACAGCTCGTATGACTGGCTGGGAATCTGCGCGGCGTGGTCGAGCGTGGCGGCATTGTTGATGAGGACGTCGATCTTGCCGAACTCGTCCCTCACCTTCTTGAAGACTTCGCGTATCTGCTCCCGGTTGGTGACGTCCATCTTGATGGCGAGCGACTTACGTCCCATCTTGCGGATCGCTTCAGCGGTCGCGTTCGAATGCACCCAGCCCTGGGACACCGCCACCTGCGCGAGCATGCTGCCCTGCGACTCCGCGGTCTGCTGCAGGTTGGGATCGTCCTCGACCAGCACGTCGGTGATCACGACATCCGCGCCCATGCTCGCCAGTGTCAGAGCATCCTGCCGGCCCAGGCCGCGCGATGCGCCGGTGACCACCGCGACTCTTCCCGAAAGATCAAACATGCGTCACGCTCCTAACTTGATGGTGGCGCGCTGCCCAGCGATGGCGCGCGAGATGACGAGCCTCTGGATCTCGGCCGTGCCTTCCCAGATCTGATAGATCTTCGCGTCGCGAAACCACTTCTCGACGGGGTACTCCTTGATGTAGCCGTAGCCGCCGAGCACCTGGATGGCGTCGGTCGTCACGTCCATCGCGACATCGGCGGCGAAACATTTGGCCATCGAGCCTTCCGCACGCTCGAACGGCCGCCGCTGCGTCGCCATCCAGCCCGCGCGCCAGATGAGCAGGCGAGCCGCGTCGATCTTCATCGCCATGTCGGCGAGCTTGAACCCGACCGCCTCGTGCTGCCACAGCGGCTTGCCGAACTGCTTGCGGTCCTGCGCGTACTCGAGGGCGAACTCATAGGCGGCGCGGGCAATCCCCAGGGCGCCGGCGGCGACGCCTGGCCGGGTCGCCTCGAGCGTCATCAGCGCGCCGAGCGCGCCTGGCCCCGCCTTCTCCGAGTCCGGCTCGCCGCCGAGCCGGTGGTCGAGCGGGACGTGGCAGTCCTCGAGCATGACCTGCGCGGTGTGGCTCGCGCGCACTCCAAGCTTTTTTTCCTTCCGTCCCATGCGCAAGCCCGGCGTGTCTTTCGGGACGAGGAAGGACGCGATGCCGGCCGGACCCTTCGAAGGGTCGGTGTTGGCGTAGATGACGTGGTAGTCGGCGATCCCGCCGTTGGTGCAGAACTGCTTGGTGCCGTTGAGCACGTAGCCGTCGCTGACCCGAGTCGCGCGTGTCTTCATGGCCAGCGCGTCGGACCCTGAGTCAGGCTCGGTGAGGCCAAGGCCGCCGAGCACCAGCTTTTCCGGATCGGTGAACTCAGGCAGCCATCGCTTCTTCTGCTCGGCGGTGCCACTGGAGCGAATGCCCGCGATGGCCAGCGCCATGGACTGGATGCACACCGCGATGCCGGCGCAGCCCCAGCTCAACTCCTCGTTGAGGATCAGCTCGGTGAGGAAGTCGAGGCCCTGGCCGCCGTATTCCTCCGGGATGAAGGCGGCCGGGCTGAGCCCCAGCCGGTGCGCCTTCTTGACGACCTCGTATGGGAATTCCTCGGTCTCGTCATAGTGCGCGGCGACCGGGCGGATCTCCTTCTCGGCGAACTGATGCGCAAGATCGCGAATTGCCTCCTGCTCGGGCGTCATCGAGAACTCGAGCGTCACTTTTCGTACTGCGCCATGGCTTTCGTCAGCACCGCTTCACCCTTCTGATTGAGGGCGCTCACCTCGAGCCTCCGGTCGCCCGCCGGCTCGGCCCGGAACGTCACGGTGTCGCCGGGCACGACCATGCCTGCGAACCGGACCGAGAGCCGGCGCAGGCGATCTGGACCACCCGCCGCTTCCGCGGCCACCGTGGCCAGCAATCCCATCTGGAGCATGCCGTGCGCGATGAGGCCCGGCAGCTCGACCGAGCGAGCGAACTCATCGTCGAGATGGATCGGATTGTCGTCGCCGGACGCCTCCGCATATTCGGCGATCTGTTCGCGCGTAAACGTGATGCGGCGCTCGGTCATGAGCGAATCACGAAAAGGGTGCGCGACCGGCACACGAGTGCACCGCTCGAGTCAGAGGTGTCGGCTTCAAACGAGACGAAGCGCATGCCGCGGCGGTTGACATCGGAGGCGACGCGTCCTCGCGACGTGACCGTCTCGCCGGCGCGGGGATGGCGGTCCCACTCGAACTCCTGCTCGGCATGGAGCAGCCGGGCGAAGTCGACCGCCGCCTCCTCATCCGCGAACAGGTGCGGCACCGTCACGCCCAGCGAGTACACCGCGGCGAAGGTAGGCGGGACGCCATCGGCGGGATCGGCCCCGATCGCCTTCGCAAACGCGGCAACGCGGTCGGCGTCGATCTCGAATTGCACCGCCGGGTAAGTCCGCCCGGCGACCGCTGCCACGAAAAAAGACTAGGGCCTGGCCGGTCTCAGACGCGCGAACACGCGGCGGAGGAGCAGCGGCCGCAGCGCCGACCAGGCCTCCATGACGGAGGCTCGCGACGTGGCGGCGACCTCGGCCGGTGCGTAGGCGGCTACGACAAACCCGTCGGTCAGCGCGCGCACCGGTTCCGCCGCCTCCGGGAACGTGCGTTGAAGGCGACGCCCGAGCTCCAGCGGAGTCTCGCCTGGCGGGCGATCCGCGCCCGCGAACCTGGCGAGAATGAGCATGCGTTTCCACACGGACATCACCGACCGCGGCCGGAGATACCGCGACACGACGACCAGCAGGATCAGCACGAGCGCGATGGCGACCGCGACGATGCTCGTCAGGGCGGTGGCGTCGAACGAGCCGACCCTCAGGCCGCCGCCGGTCGGGCCGCCTCCGACGTCGACACCGCCGATCCGGCTGACCTTCGGGGTCGATGGGGCGGTGGTCCCGGAATCCAGCCCGCTAGGGTCGCAGCCGTTGTCGCGAAGGCAGGGGTTGATGCCCGTCAGGCCGCGCTGGATCGGTGTGTACTGGCCGTCAGCGGTCGGCTCGAAAGGAATCCACCCGTACGGTTGAGTGCTTCCGTCCGGCGACGGGAAGTAGACCTCGACCCAGGTGTGGGCATCCTCGGCCTTGACCACATTGGCCTGCAGCGTGGACTCGTAAGAGCCAGGGCCGAACCCGTTGACCAGGCGCACGGGGATGTTGAGCGAGCGCAGCATGTCGCCCATCGCCGTCGCGAAGAACTCGCAGTATCCCTCGCGGCTGTCGAAAAGGAACCACTCCATCGGGTCGACGCCCGCGGGCGGCTTGATGTCGAGGTTGTACTTGAAGTAGCGGGGGTCGCGCAGGTATGTCTCGATCGCCACTGCCTGGTCGTAGGGAGTCGTCGCGTTCGCGGCCTTGACGATCTGCACAGCAAGGTCATGGATCCTGCTGAGTACCCTGGGGGTCCGATAGCCGAAGCGGGGCAGCGCATCGAACTGCGCCACCCAGTCCGGGTAGTTGGTCCCGGCGCCCTGCAGCTCGCTCGCGGTCGCTGTCGAATACTCGACGGTAACCGCGTAGTTGCCGGACGAAGTGTTGGGCTGGATGCTGCCGAGTCGATCGACCGAATACAGCGGCGCGACCGGGATTCCCAGCCCCAGCGGGACCTCGGTCGCCTGCGTGGGCCGGTCGACCTTGTAGAACTGGCCTGGATAGAACAGGAGGTCGGAATTGCCTATCGGCGGACGGAGCATGTGGACGTTGAAGCCCGCGACCGCGAGCTTCTGATAGCTCTCCGCCATGGTCAGCGGCTGGTTCTTGGCCACTGTCACTCTCACGCCATTGCCGGCGGAGTAGCGCCACTCGGACCCGAGGTTGAGCGTTTCGTCGAGCCCGCGAAAGTAGCGTGCACTCGCGTAGTCGCCCGACACGGTGTACGTGAAGACGACGGCGGCCGACTTGTGCAGCGAGCCGGTCAGCCTAACGTCGTCGGAGAACCCGGTCACGCCTGACCCGCCGCCGTTGGCGAAAAATCCTGGATGGTTCAGCTGCTCCTGGAGCTGCGCCCAGCTGGTGAAGATGCCTGACTCGACGTCGAGCGTTCGGTCGGCGGTCGAAAGCGGAGGCAGCATGATGCCGAGCACGATCAGCGCGGCCATGGCGACGAGCCCGCTCTCCCAGAAGTCCCACCGCGCGTCGCCGCTCAGCTTGACGTTGGCGCGGACCGCATTCGCGATCGAGCCCGTGTAGTTGGTCCACAGCAGAAGCGCGAGGGTGAAGACGAGGACCGCGAGCGTGTAGCCGTTCTGATCCTTCGGCAGGTTCAACACATTGGTTGCAAATGCGGCGGCGCCCGGGATCAGGCCCAGCATCGGTTTGCGCCACCGCAGGACGCACCACGCGAGCCAGCCACCTGTGATCCACATCAAGAGGCAGATGAGGACCAGGTAGAAAGACGGGTCGGTGGCTGCGTCTCCGCTGGTGATGCGGTTCCACCAGACACCGATGAGCTGTCTTCCGAACACATCGCTGTGGTGCTGCGCGTGAAGCTGCGGCCATGCGGCCCACACGGCCCCGACCGGGGCGAGAAGCAGCCCGACGCCAAGCCCGAGCGGCTCTGGTATGGGCACGGTCGCCAGCACCCCCATCAGCAGCGCCGCGATGACGGCGATCGTGACGATGGCATCGATGCCGGGGACCCACGCGGCAGTCGCGGTCGACTTCGCGATCGAGATCGTCAAGAGCAAGACGAGAATCCCCGCGACGAGGCGGCCGCCGCCCATCCATTCGCGCGCGCGCTCCCACATCTTCTCCCGACGCGTCGGGAGGTACTCGATGTCGAGCAGGCCCCTATGCGATGCGGATTGCATCTCGCGTCCTCACGAGTCGCGCGAAGTCATCGCCCGAGCGGACCACGTATAGATCGACGTCCTGGCCGAGATCGAAGCTGACGTTTTCGGCCGGCCCACCGAAGCTGGCGGCGTCGAGGTAGAAAACGATCATCGTGGAGCGGCGGCCGCGCACGGCCTGCAGCAGCCGCACCCAGGCCGGGTCGGCGCTCGGCGTGATGACGGCGATGGCGCGGCGCGGCAGGCGGCGAATGCGGTCCCAGGCGAGAGTCTGGGTGAGCGGGGTGCGCCCGTCAGCCTGGCACACGGCGAGGTAATCGAGGATGAGGCGGTCCTGGCGCACCGCGCGATGCGGCTCCAGGACGGTCCCCTTCGAGTCGTTCGCCACCAGGCCGACCTGCCGGCCGCGGCTGTGCACCTGCGCGGCCATCGACGCCGCCAGGCTCACGGCGTACTCCACCGTCGACTCCTCGCCCTCGCCGTAGTGCACGCCGCGATCCAGGTCGAGGAGGATCCAGAGGTCGGTCGTCAGGGGCTGCTCGAATGTCTTCGACATCAGGCGCTGATGCTTGGTCGAAAGCGGCCAGTGGATGCGCCCGAAGCTGTCGCCCGTCGTGTAGTCGCGGACCCCGCCGGTCTCCGGCGGATAGTCCGCCCACGCGCCGAAAGACTGCGATGTGCCCACCTGCTGCGAGCTTGGCGTGAAGAGGTCCGGGACCGGCCGCACGCGCGGATAGACCAGGATCGATGTCCTCTGCGTGATCTTCAGCTCCTGTTCGAACAGGCCGAAAGGCTCGCGCACGCGCAGTGACGTGGGTCCGAGAGCCATCCACCCGCGACGCCGGTAGACGCCGCGCGCCTTCCACCGCACGACCTCGCTGCCCAGCGAGATGACGCGTCCCGGCTGGTAGTCGCGCAGCTGGCTCAGGTCTCGCACCTCGACCCACGGCGCGGGCAGCCACCCTTTCCGGCGGACCTCGAAGGTCTCTTCGAAAACCTCGCCCACCGTCGGGGTGCCAGGATCGACCTTGCGCGACAGGGTTACCCCGCGGATCGCAAACCGCGGCCACACCCACGCGATCAGGAAAAGCAGGCACAGCGCGTAGGCGAAGACGTATGCGGGCCTGATCGCCGTGAGGTACGTGAAGAACAGGAGCAGGCCGAGCGCGCCGGCCAGCGCAACCTTGCTCAAGGGATTGGCCCGGCTTCCGCCCTATCCGTCGTAGGCCAGCTGCGGCACGTGCTCGCGCTCGAGCAGCCCGGCGACCAGCTTGCCCGCGCTCTGGCCCTGCATCTCGGCGTTGGGTCGCAGGATGATGCGGTGAGCGAGCACGGGCTCCGCGAGCGCCTTGATGTCATCCGGCACCACGTAGCTGCGGCCCTGGACCGCGGCCAGCGCCTGGCTCGCGTGGTACAGGTGCAGCGTGCCGCGGGTGCTGGCGCCCAACGCGACCTCGGGATTGCCGCGCGTGCGACCGACCAGGCGCGCGATGTACTCGCGAAGCTCAGGCTTGACGAAGATCTCGCGCACCGCGTTCTGCGCCGCCCTGAGCTCGTTGGGCGACACCACCGGCTGCAGCTCGTCCATCGGTGATTCGACCTTGTGCTGGTTGAGCAGGTTGGCCTCTTCCTTCTCGCTCAGGTAGCCGAGCTTGACCTTCATCAGGAACCGGTCGAGCTGGGCTTCGGGAAGCGGGAAGGTGCCTGAGTACTCGACCGGGTTCTGGGTCGCCATCACCATGAACGGCTTGGGGAGCATGTGCGTCTCGCCGTCGATGGTCACCTGTCGCTCCTCCATCGCCTCCAGGAGGGCCGCCTGCGTCTTCGGGCTGGCGCGGTTGATCTCATCGGCGAGCAGGACTTGCGCGAACACGGGCCCTGGACGAAACTCGAACTCATTGAGCTTCTGGTTGAACGCCCGCACGCCGGTCACGTCGGAGGGCAGCAGGTCGGGGGTGAACTGGATGCGGCGAAACGTGCAGTCGAGCGACCGCGCGAGCGATTTGGCGAGCATTGTCTTGCCGACGCCGGGGACGTCCTCGATGAGGAGGTGACCCTCGCAGAGCAGGGTGACGAGGCACTGCCGGATCTCCTGCTCCTTGTTGACGATCGCGCGGCTGACGTTCGACAGGAACGCATCGGCGACCCTGGTGACTACTTCGGCTGCCCCCACTCCCGCGATTATAGGTTCGCCGTTGTGGTCTCCCATCTCAGTTGAATACGAATGGGGGGTGGTTTTGGTTCCGCTTCACCGTTACGAAATTGTTCACCGCGCGTCTTGGAAACAGATGAGATTTGCCGTGGCGGTTCTCGCCGCTCTTTTGGCCGCATGCGGTTCCGCTTCCTCGCCGGCCAGGCCCGTGGGCAGCCCGCTGACCGCGCCGCAGCTGAAGTTCGCGGTCATGGACGCGGCCGGCACGCCCGCCTACTGCGACCCCGACTTCTATCCCGTCGCCCGCGCCGGAGTTGAAGAAGGAAACGCCGTCGCCAGGTTTCCGGAGATCAAGGCCGACGTGGCGGCGTATGCCGCCATCCTCGCGCACGAGCACCTGCCTCCCGGAGATCTGACCGACCCGCAGAAGCTCACCGTGTATCGAGCGTGGAAGCTGCTGAATGCGTTGCCGTTGGTCGAGACGTACAGCGGTCAGGAATATGGGTTCCAGTACCGCGTCCGGTCGAAAACCGGCAGCGCGGCGTACGAGATGGTCGCCGGCACGGTGCGTGTCGATGGTGTCGTCGCCGTCACCTCGCGCACGTCCTCGGGGCCGCCCAACTGCCCGATCTGCCTGGCCGCGTCGACCACGATCGCCACCCCGAGCGGACCGGTCCGTGTCACCGATGTGCAGGTCGGGATGACGGTGTGGACGCAGGGGGCCGACGGTTCGCGCATCGCCGCGCCCGTGGTCGAGATCGGCAGCATGCCCGTACGTGCCGGCCACATGATGGTCCATGTCGTTCTCGCCGATGGGCGCGAGCTGCTGGTGTCGCCTGGGCATAAGACGGGCCACGGTCGGGCGATGGGCTCCCTTGGGGTGGGCGACGAGCT
>VBGE01000384.1 GCA_005880345.1 Chloroflexota bacterium
CGTGATCTTGTCGTAGCCGCCAATGCCGGTGGGCGCCGCTTCGACCACCTCGATCTTCCAGCCCTTCTTTTCCGCCCAGCGCGTGTACATGCGGAACAGGTCAGCGGCGAACAGCGCGGCTTCGTCCCCGCCTTCAGCGCCCTGGATCTCGACCACCACGTCGCGGTCGTCGTTCGGATCCTTGGGTAGAAGCAAGACCTTCAACCGCTCGTCGAGCTGGGCCATCTGCTCCGAGGCGCGGCGCTCTTCCGAGCGGAGGTACTCCTGCATTTCGGAATCCTTCTCGTGCTTCAGCAGCTCGCGCGCCGAGTCCAGCTCGTTGCGGGCGTGCCGATATCCTTCATAGGCCTCGACGATCTCGCGCAGCGTGCGCTGCTCGCGCGCGAGCCGGGTCAGCTTCTCGTGATCTGTCGCGACCTCGGGTCGCGCCATCTCCGCTTCGATCTCGCGGTAGCGCCGCGCAATCGATTCGAGGCGGTCGATCATGCCGCCTCCCCGGCGCTCTCCTCCTCACCCTCCCGAGCACTGTTGAAGGCCACGATGGCGACCTCGAGCATGTCGTCGGACGGTTGGCGAGTCGTGAACTTCTGAGTGCCGAGCACCGGCAGCAGCGCCACTTTGACGAACGGGTTGTAGCGGTGGCGAGCCATGAAGCGGATCAGCTCGAAGCCCGCGCCTGCGATGAGAGGGATGGCCAGGATTCGACTCGCCACGAGCCAGAAGAAGTTCGGGTGGAAGAGCGCCACCACGCTGAAGACGATGACGCTGACGACCAGGACGACCAGCAGGAAGCCGGTCCCGCACCGCGGATGCAGCGTGCTGGCCCGGCGGACGTTGGGCACGTCGAGCGGCCAGCCCGCCTCGAACGCATTGATCGTCTTGTGCTCGGCGCCGTGGTACTGGAAAACGCGCCTGACGTCAGGCAGCAATGAGATGGCCGAGAGGTAGCCGAGAACCAGGAGAACGCGGATGAGGCCTTCGACGAGCACGAAGACGAAGCTGCCGCTCCGGTGGACGGCAAGACTCGCCAGCCCCAGCGGCAGGCCGATGAAGAGCACGAGCGCGAAGACGCCGGCCGCGGCGACCGAGCCCGTGATCTCCTTTTTGCCGATCTCGACGTTGTGGCCGCTGGCGTTCATGTTGGCCGCCCAGATGAGCGACTTCATGCCCAGATGAAGCTGCTCGCCGATGAGCGCCAGGCCTCGGACGAACGGCAGCTTCCAGACCGGGTTGGTGTAGATCGGCGCCTTCAGCTCGCCGCGGTCCACCACGATCTCCTTCGTGATGGGCATGCGCACCGCCACGGCGTAGTGCTTCTTCCCGCGCATCATCACGCCCTCGATGACGGCCTGCCCGCCATAGAAGAAGGGTGTGGGCCTGGGTTTCGCCTTCACCTCCCCACTTGCTGGGGAGGTCGGCGGCGCAGCCGCCGGGTGGGGGCTGGCGGCCAGGTCCGCCCCGGTGCGTTCCGGGACAGCCATCTAAGCCCGGGTCTTAGCAGCCCGCTTCCGGAACCGCTCGACCTGCCCGCCGGTGTCCACGATGCGCTGCGTCCCAGTGAAGAACGGGTGGCAGACGGAGCAGATCTCTGTCTTGAGCTCCTTGCGCGTGGAACCGGTCGTGAACGTGTTGCCGCAGGCACACGTGACGAGGGCGTCTTCGTAGAAGGTGGGATGAATCTGTGCTTTCAAAGTTTTCTCCAGGGAACGCTAGTTTACCGAGCCAGGGCACTGAGCCAAACGTAAGCCTGGACACTGGCCACTCCAAGGCGGTGAAGGGGGCGAGTCCGGCCGTATTTCCGAGCCGCCGCCCGGCGGCGTCGAAGCGAAGGGGTCCAGTTGCTCACGGGGTACCGTCTATTTGATACCCGTAACCAGGGGCGGCTAATCGTCTTGTGCCGGCTGGACATGACGAGCGACGTGGTCTCAACGAAGCCGCTGCCGAAGCTCACGCCCGGCAGCAGAGGGCCGCCGGAGACGCCGGTGATGGCCACCGCGAGGTCGGCCGATGGCGCCAGCTCGGCGAGCGTGTAGACATGAGATCCAGCGTCGCCCGCGAGCCGCCGCTCCTCGTCGTTGCGGGGCGCGAGCCGCGCTAAGTACTCCCCGCCCAGGCAGGCCACGGCGCAGGCGGCCATCAGCGTGGCGTGCGGGTCGCCGGTGCCGATCGCGGCGTCGATCCCGGTTCCCGGCAGCGCGGCCATCACCGCGCTCGCGAAGTCGCCTTCCTCGAGCGTCCGGATGCGGGCGCCCGCGGCGGCGACCTGGGCGATGAGCTCCTGGTGCCTTGGCCGCTCGAGGATGGCCACGGTCAGGTCCTGCACGCGCACATCGTTCGCGAAGGCGATCCGGCGAAGATTGTCCGCGATCGAGTCGTCCAGGTCGATCGCACCGCGGGCCGCGGGTCCTGCTACAAACCTCTCGACAAGAGACACGGCGGGCAGGCGGCCAAACGCACCGGGCTCGGTGGCGACGACGAGCGAGACCGCGTTGATGTGGCCGCGGGCCACCTGGCTCGCACCCTCCACCGGGTACACGCCAAGGTCGACCTTGCGGTCGCCGCCCGCGATGACAGCTCCCTCAGGAATCGCGGTTTGATGGCGCGGGCTCAAGACCACGGTGCCATGGATGCCTGCTTGTTCGAGCGCGCGGCGCATGGCTTCGCCCGCGGCTTCGCTCACACCGTTGGGGTCGCCTTTGCCGAGCATCGCGGCGCATGCCAGCGACGCCGCTTCAGTCGCGTGCACCATCTCGAAAGACAGCTCTCCGTGCGCCGCAAAAGAAGGGATGCCGCTCCGCTGCTGCTCCATGGGACTCCTAGTTGTTCTCGGTTTCTTCCAGCAGCTCTGCCGGCCTGAGCTCCATCTGGTCGATGCCGCTCTGCAGGAAAGCCGCGCGCACGAAATCGCGGAAAAGCGGATGCGCACGGTTGGGGCGCGAGCGAAACTCCGGGTGGAACTGGCTCGCGACAAACCACGGGTGGTCGGCCAGCTCGACGATCTCGACGAGCCTTCCATTGGGCGACACGCCGCTGAACACCATGCCCGCTTCGCCCATCACCTCGCGGTACTCGTTGTTGAACTCGAAGCGGTGGCGGTGGCGCTCGTACACGACCTCTTCCCCATACGCCTTGTGGGCGCGCGTGCCTGGCTGGAGCTTGCACGGGTACAGGCCGAGCCGCATCGATCCGCCCATCTGGTCCACGTTCCGCTGCTCGGGCATCAGGTCGATCACCGGTGTCGATGTGAAGGCCGCGAACTCTGTCGAGTTGGCGTCGGGCGCGTCCAGCTTCTCTCGCGCGAAGTCGATGACCGCGCACTGCAGTCCGAGGCATAGACCCAGATACGGAATTCGATTGTGTCGCGCGTACCGCGAGGCGATGACCTTGCCTTCGATGCCTCGATAGCCAAAGCCGCCCGGCACGACGATGCCGGCGACGCCCATCAGCGGCGACGTGTCGCCCGCGTCCAGCTTCTCCGACGAGACCCAGCGGATGTCGATCGTCAGGTCGTGGTGGATCCCGGCATGGCGGAGCGACTCGATGACGCTCAAGTACGCGTCCGGCAGCTGGATGTACTTGCCGACGATGGCTATGGGCACCGCTGCCCTCGGGTTCTTGATCCGATCGACGAGCTTGGTCCACGGGCCGAGGTCGGGGATGTGGGTCGCCTCCTCGAGCTCGAAGTGCTTCGCCATCACCTTGCCCAGCCCGGCGGCCTCGAGCATGAGCGGCACCTCATAGATCGACTCCACGTCGGGCACCGAGACGACCGCTTCGCGCGGCACGTCGGTGAACAGCGCGATCTTTTCCTTGAGGTCGTTGTCGATCGGCAGCTCGGAGCGGCAGATGATGGCATCGGGCTGGATGCCGATCGCGCGCAGCGCCTGCACCGAGTGCTGCGTCGGTTTGGTCTTCATCTCCTGACCGCGCACCACGGGCACCAACGAGCAGTGCACGTAGAACACGTTCTGCCGGCCCAGGTCGTTCTTG
>VBGE01000016.1 GCA_005880345.1 Chloroflexota bacterium
TGCCGATGTACGACGGCATCGAGCTGCTCCAGTTCCTGCGCAAGCGCCATGTGCTGCACCCGATCAAGGTGATCGCCCTCACGGGCGACCTCTCGGACGAGACCAGGGAGGCGCTGGCCGGCGGCGGGATCGACAGCTTCATGACCAAGCCCGTGGACCTCGGCCTATTGAAGGACGAGGTCAACCGGCTGCTGGCCGCATAGGTGGCCGCGGCGGTCGTTTCACACGACACGGTTGCGGATCCGGAGCACGGGATGCCCCCCTGGGTCTTGCTGGTGTTCGAGGACGCGGACCAGAGGCAGGCCGCCCAGGAGGAATGGGAGAGCGCAGGTTTCAACGTGGAAGTCGCGTCGAGCGACGTAGATGCGGCTGGATTCCTTGCCGTTATGACACCATCCCTGATCGTGGTCGACGGCGCGGTGTACCGTCCGGACCGGCGCTGATGGAAATCGACATCCTGGTCGCCGCGGCGCTGTGCGCGGCCGGCATGCTCGGTTTCGCGATGGCCCTGGTCAGGACGATGCGGCAGCTTCGCGAGACTCGGCGCGCCGAGGCCAGGCTCAGGGACCGCGAACGCATGCTGAACGACGTCATCGACCACGCCCCGCAGGGCGTCGCCTCCATCGCACCCGACCGGCGCATCACGAATGCCAATCCTCGACTGGCATCCATGCTCAGCGCGCCGACGGCGACCCTCATCGGCGCGACGACGGACTCGTTCCTGCCGGTCGAGTACGTCTCGCGCATCTTCAAGTCGTTCGAGCCCGCGGCGTCGGCGTCGGACACGTATGAGGCCGACTGCCAGGCGCGGCGCGCCGACGGCAGCGCCTTTTGGATCCATCTCAGCATCACGCCCATCCGGCAGGCCGGCGGCACGATCGACTACTTCCTGGCCACATTCGAAGACGTGACCGCCAAACGGGAGGCCGAGGAGACTGCGGTCGCCAACCTGGCGCAGCTCGAGAAGCTGAACCGCCTGAAGAGCGAGTTCGTCTCGATGGTGAGCCACGAGTTCCGCACCGCGCTCGTCGGGATTCAGGGGTTCAGCGAGCTGATCCGCGACCAGGACATGGAGGTGCGCGAGGTCAAATCCGTCGCCGGCGAGATCAACTCCGACGCTCAGCGGCTGAACCGGATGATCACCGAGATGCTGGACTTCGACAGGCTCGAAGCAGGCAAGATCCATCTCGACCTCAAGCCACTCGACATGAACGAGCTCGTCCAGGACGCGGTCGAGCGGGCAGCTGTCACCACGGACAAGCACGCCGTGGTCGCGGAGCTCCAGCCTGGCCTGCCCGATGTGATAGGTGACTCAGACCGCCTGCTCCAGGTCCTTGCCAACCTCCTCAGCAACGCGATCAAGTACTCCCCCGACGGCGGAGAGGTCTGCGCCCGCACGCGCCTGAGCGGAGGGTCGGTCGAAGTGGTCGTCAGCGACCATGGCCGCGGCATTCCGCCCGAGTTCATCAACCGGCTGTTCGGGCGCTACGAGAGATACGAGGACAAGCACGCGGGCAAGATCATCGGCACGGGCCTCGGCCTGGCCATCACGCGGCAGATCGTCGAGATGCACGGCGGCCGCATCACCGTCGACAGCGCCCTCGGCCGCGGATCTGAGTTCCGTTTCACGGTGCCGCTGGCCCCCGCCGTTGGATCCGTGACTACCAGGTCCGCGTGACTTTCTGGATCGTGCGCGGCTGGTCGGGGTCGATGCCCTTCGCCACGGCAACCCTGTAAGCGAGCAGCTGGCCCAGCACCGCCAGCGTCATCGGGGTCAGCTCCTCGGGCAGCTCCGAGCGGTCTCGCAGGTGCAGGACATGGCAGCCTTTGGCCTCGAGCCGTGCCCGGATCGACTGCAGGTCTGACGCCACCAGCCCTCCGCCATCGACGATGAGCACAGGCAGTCCGGCCTCGACGATCGCGATCGGACCGTGCTCGAAATCGGCGACCGACCACGCGCGAGCGAGGACATAGCTCGTCTCGCTGAGCTTGAGCGCGATCTCCTCGGCGGTCGAGAAGTTGAAGCCCCGACCGAGCACGACGGCGCGCGGACCCAGAAGCGGTCGCACCAGTGGCTCGAGCGCGTCTTCTTCTTGCAGCGCCGCATCCATCGCGTCGGGGATTCCGGTGAGGGCCAACGCGAACGACGGCTCGGGATCGATGGCCTGCGAGATCATCGCCAGCGCGACCAGGCTTGCGGTGTAGGTCTTCGACGCCGGCACGCTGAGCTCGGGGCCCGCCTCGAGCGGGAGCAGCAGCTCAGCTGCACGCGCGAGCTTGGAGGTGGCCTGATTGGTGATCGCGAGCGTCAACGCGCCCTGACGTCTCCCCTCCTCCACGACCGCGATCACGTCTGGCGACTCACCCGACTGCGAGATGCCCACCACGCACTGGCCCTCCAGTCGTGGCGGGTGCGAGTAGTGCGTGAAGAGCGACGGAGCCGCGAGCGCGACCAGGGCTCGGTTGCGCACCCCGAAGAGATACTTGGCGTACAGCGCGGCGTTGTCGGAGCTGCCGCGGGCGGCGATGACGATGCCCCTGGGAGAGGCCTCGCCGGCTCACGACCGCAGCAATTCTTCGGCCAGGCGGACCGCGCCCTCGACAGGCGGCGCCTCCAGCCGGACGCAGGGCTGCTGGAGCTCATCCCTCACCGCCCGCTCGAGCAGCGGCTGGTTGAGGAGCAGTCCGCCGGCCAGGATGATCGGCCCGTTTACGTCGGCCTCGCTCTGCACGTCGTGCACCAGTGCCGCCAGCTCGGACGCCGCCCGGTGCACGATCTCCGCGGATCCGCCGTCGACGTCGGCGGTTTCGAACACGGTCGTCGCCAGCGCCGCCCACTGCATGGGTTCGCGCATCGCGTGGAGGTTGAGCGTGAGCTGCCGGGTGTCTCGAGCCTCGGCCGCGAGGAGCAATGCCTCGCCGAGAGGTCCAGGCGGTTCGCCGGCGTCGGAACGGCGCATCACCTCGCGTGCCGCCTTCCGCGTGATCCACACGGCGCCGCCGTCGTCGCCGACCATCCAGCCCCAACCACCTCGCTGCGCCTCTTTGCCTTCGGCCGTGCGTGCGTAGGCGACGGATCCAGTGCCGGCGACCAGGGCGATGCCACTGTCCACCGCGGCGGCGGCCAGGACCAGGCGCGCATCGTGGACGACCGCAAGCCGGCAGTTCGGCAGCAGCCTGGCGAGGAGCTCGTGCAGCCTCGCGCGCCCGACCGGGATCTCGGCGCCGGCGGCGCCCGCGCAGCACGCCGCGGGGCGTAGGTCGCCCAGCTTGCCGATCAGATCCCTGACGCGCCGGTCCATCAAGGGGGCCTCGAGAGTGGCCACGTTGGCCCCGGGCCCATCCGCGTCCACCACGCGTTCGGCGCCGTCGCGAAGCCTGGCCCTGCTCGACGTGCCGCCGATGTCCAGGCCTAGGAGGACCTGCGAAATTTCACGACTCCCCGCACCATCGTCAGGCGCACGCGCAGGTCGGCATCGAGCACGACGAGATCGGCGCACGCGCCGGCGGTGATGCGACCAAGACGCCGCTCGCCGAGGACGCGCGCGGGGACGGCCGAGGCGAGGGTGATCGCTCGCGAAGGGCCGACGCCGGCGATGCGCGCCATCAACCGAACCAGGTCGGGCATGGTGGCGGCGCTGCCGGCCAACGTGCCGTCCTCGAGGCGCACGACGCGACCATCGCTGACCACGGAACGCCCCGACAGCGAGTAGGAGCCGGGCGGCGCGCCGGCCGCGGACGTCTGGTCGGTCGTGAGCGCAATGCGCGATGCGCCCTTGACGCGGATCAGCTGCTCGCACATCGCCGGGTGCACGTGCTCTCCATCGGCGATCAGGCCCGTGATGACCCTGGGGTCGAGGAGCAGCGCGAGCGCGATGCCTGGCCGGCGGTGGTGAACCGGCGGCATGGCGTTGTAGACGTGAGTCGCAAAGCGGACTCCCGCCGAGATGGCCTTGCGCCCTTGCTCGTAGTCGGCGCCCGTGTGGCCGGCCGCGACCACGGAGGTGGCTGCGCAGGTGCGCGCCGCGAAAAGACGGGTTGAGGAACGGACCCTCGACGTGCGCCCCAAGCACCCTCGAGCCTTGAGCTTCGGCAGCAGCGCCGACCGCCGCCGTGAAGGCGGCGCCCACCTCGACCGGCGCGGAGATGAGCGTGGGCAGAAACGCGGTGACGCCGGTGGCGGGAAGGGCCTCAGAGACGGCGGCGATCGCCTCCGCGCCGGCCGCCACGTCGTGGCCCCCAAAGCCGTTGACCTGCAGGTCGATGAAGCCGGGTGCGATGACCTCGCCCGGTGCGGCGACCACCTCCTCGTCCGCCGGCCGCGGCGGCTTGCCCCTGCCCACCCACGTGATGACGTCGCCCTCGACGAGCAGGCTGTCAGCAGCGGGTGCTCCGTGCACCGCGCCTCGCAGCAGCAACCTCATGGCCGGCGCACCGCCGCCAGCGCCGCGCGGACGTCGCCGCCCGCCTCATCCAGGCGCCGCCGTGCCTCGTCGAGCGGTAAGCCTGAGAGGTCGGCCACGATCCTGGCCGCGCGGTCACGGAGCTTCTCGTTCGACGCGACGACGCCGACCATGCGTCCGCGATGGGTGCGCCCCATACGCGTGAACACCGTCGTGCTCACCATGTTGAGCACCAGCTTCTGCACGGTACCGGCCTTCAGCCGCGTGGACCCGGCTATGACCTCCGGTCCGGTGTCGACCTCGATTGCGATATCCGCGGCGCGACCAAGCGGCGAGCCGGCATTGCAAACGATGGCGATCCGCAATGACCCGCGTCTCTCCGCTTCATCGAGCGCACCGAGCACGAACCGCGTGCGGCCGCCGGCGCTGATGCCGACGACGACGTCGGTGTCACCGAGGCACCAGGTCGTTCGCCACGCCAAAGGTGGCCGGGCATTCGAACGCATCGAGCCTGGCTATGTGGCCGCTTGACCCGGCCCCAAAGTAATGGAGGCGGCCGCCCTTGCGAAGCCGCGCGACTGTCGCCTCGGCCGCACGAGCGATGTCGGGCAGGTGCGGGCGGATCGCGGCCACCGCGCCGCCGTCCTCGGCGTGCATCACCTCGAGGAATTCGAGGGTGGACAGATCGTCCAGCTCGTCGGCGCGCGGGTGCAGGCCCTCGGTCAAGGCCGCATCACCTCGGCGGCGGCCATGGCGCACACGCGAGCGGAGCCGTGCGTCGCGATGTAGCCGCGAGCCCGGTCAGGCCGGCAGGCAGGCACGCCCATCTCGACCAGCACGGCGTCCGGGTGCTGCCGCAGCAGCGTGTCCACCTGAGCGCGATGGTCGGGGTGGCGGTGGAGGTCACGCACGACGATCACGACGCTCCCACCCGCTGCGTCGAGGTGCACGCCGCGCGCGGCGAGCGCGGCTTCCACGCCCCATGGGATTTTGCCGGCGGCAATCGACGGCTCCGTCTGCCGTCACCGCTCGCCGAGCCGCCTCCAGGCCGATGTCGTCGCTCATCATCTTGGGCGCGCCCTGGCGGCTGCGCCAGCCGGCGAGCGCATCCACGCGGGACGCCGCCTCGCGCAGCCGGGCTTCTGGCAAACGGCCATCGTGGACGGCGCCGACGATCGCCTCGAGGATGCTGTCGACGACATCCTGGCCGGCCAGTCCGCCGCCGACGCACAGCGCGTCGCAGCCCGCAGCCAGGGCGAGAACAGCAGCTTCGGCGACGCCGCGACCGTCGCTCAGGCCGCGCATCTCGAGCCCGTCGGTCACGGCGAGACCCTGGAAGCCGAGCTCGTCGCGCAGCAGGCCGGACATGACCGGGGAGCTGATCGTCGCGGGCAGGTCGTCGAGTGCCGTGGCCACGATGTGCGCGCTCATGATGGCGCGCACCCCGGCTGCGATCGCCGCCTTGAATGGCTCGAGCGCGCGTTCGCGAGGATCTTCGGTCGCGACCGGGAGCGCGAGGTGGGAGTCGACCGCAACGTCGCCGTGGCCGGGAAAGTGCTTGGCACACGCCGCCACGCCGGCGCCCTGCATGCCCGTCACCCAGGCCTCGACCTGTCCGGCGACCGCCGGGGCGTCGGAGCCGAATGACCGTACCCCGATGATCGGGTTCAGCGGGTTGGTGTTCACGTCCGCCACAGGCGCAAGGTTCAGGTCGATGCCGGCCTCGGCCAGCCTGGCACCCATTGCCGCAGCGACCTTCTCGGTCAGCGCGGTGTCCCCGGCAGCGCCCAGCGCCAGGTTGCCGGGATAGGAGCTGCCGGCCTTTGCCTCCAGCCGGGTGACGTCGCCGCCCTCTTCGTCGATGGCGATCAGAAGGCCAGGCCGCTCATGGTGCAGCGCATCGGTGAGCGCTCTCAACTTGTTGCGGTCATCGACGTTGCGCGAAAAAAGGACGACGCCGCCAAGCCCCTCGGCGGCGCGGCGGCGCACCCAGTCCGGAGCCGACGTACCGACAAAACCCGGCAGCAGGCATCGCAGCGCCAGCATGCCGATGGTCGAGCTCATCCCTTCACCGCGCCCGCGGTCAGCCCGCCCGCAAGATAGCGCTGCAAGATCAGGAAGAAGGCGACGACCGGAAGGCCGGTGAGGGTGGCGCCGGCCATCAGCGGCCCCCACTGCGGCCCGTGGTTGGTGGTGAACGAGGCGAGCCACACCGTCAGCGTCTGGTTGCCCGGGCTGGAGAGTAGGACGTAGGCGATGATGTATTCGTTCCACGCCTGGATGAACCCGAAGATCGCGGTCGCGACCAGGCCAGGGCCGACGAGCGGGAACGTGATGCGCAGGAACGCGCCGACCCGCGAGCAGCCGTCGATCATCCCCGCCTCTTCCAGCTCGGCGGGGATGTTGGCCACGAACCCGCGCAGCGTCCACACCATGAAGGGCAGCACCAGCGCGAGGTACACCGCGATGACGCCGGCGAGCGAGTCGACCTGGCCGACCGCGTCGAGCATCAGGTAGAGCGGGATGATCAGCGCGATCAGCGGGACCATCTGGACGCCGATGATCATCACCAGGAACGCCGTTCGTCCCCTGAAGCCGAACCGAGCGGTGCCGACTGCGGCGAAGAATGCGATGGTGAGCGCCAGCACGAGCATGACGCCGACGATCACCAGGCTGTTGCGCACGTCATCGAGGAAGAAGGGACGCGCGATGGCGTCCTGGAAATTCTGCAGCGTGATCGGCGCGGGGAACCACTTGGGCGTGAGAGTCAGGATGTCGCGGCCTGGCTTGAACGCGGTCGCGACCATCCAGTAGATCGGGAACAGCATGACCGCCGCGACCGCGAGCCCGATCGCGTCGAACAGCCACTGCCTGGTCCGGTGCCACAGGTCGGCGCGCACGCGGCCGGCTGTGGCCGAGCGCGACCGTCCGGCGAGAACGCCCTGCGCGGTACCCGGCGCGATCATGCGATCTCGGCCACCTTGACCGTTTCGCGCACGTAAAAAAGAGTGACGACGACCAGGATCAAGACCATCACCACCGCGATCGCCGCGCCGAGCCCGTACTGGGTGACGCCGAACGACTCGCGATATGAGTAGATCGCGATCGTGAAGTAGTCGGAGCTGGGCCGCTGGTTCAGCAGCACGTAGATCTGGTTGAAGACTCCGAAGTCCCAGATGGTGGAAAGGCAGGTCACGATCAGGAAGATCGGCTTGAGCGTCGGCGCGGTCACATACCAGAACCGCTGCCATGCGCCGGCGCCGTCCACATGCGCCGCGTCGACTACGTCGCTCGGCACCTGGAGAAGCCCGGCGAAGATCGTGATGGTGACGAACGGGATGGCCCCCCAGACCACAACCAGGACGATCACCCCGAGGCCCTGGACCGGATTGTCGAACCAGTTGTGGTGGATGAAGTTGCCGAGATGCAGCTGCGTGAGGAGGTAATTGATGACGCCGAACTCGTAGTCGAACATCCACTGCCAGATGTCGACGGTGACGATCACGGGAGTGGCCCATACGAACACGAGCGCGCTCATCACCACCCCTCGCACCACCGGGCTCACCCGCAGGAGAAGCAGAGCGATCAAGGTGCTCAGCACGATGGTCAGCGACACGCAGGCCGACGTGAAGAGCAGCGAGCGGACGACGACCTCGTGGAACAGCGGGTCGGCGAGTATCGCCTGGAAGTTCTGCAGGCCGACCCATTCGCCCGTGTGCGCGATGAGCTCGCGCAGCCCGTAATGCTGAAGCGAAAGCCACACGAGCATCGCGAGCGGAAACCCCAGGATGCCGCCGATCACGACCACGCTCGGTCCGATCAGCGCGTATGGCAGGAGGCGCATGCTCAGGCGCCGCGAGCCGGAGAACGAGCCGGAGGCTGATTCGATGTCAGCAGCAATCGCCGTCGCCATCGAACCAGCCCCCTTTGCCGTTTTTGTCAGCTAGCCGCCGTTGAGGATCGTTGCGATCTTGGTGCTGGCCGCGTTCGAAGCGTCAGCGACCGTTTGCTGCTTGGTGAAGATCTTGACCAGCATGTCGGGAATCACGTTGGCATTCTCGACGTTCGCCCAGTTCTGCGAGTTGGGCACGAACTTGCTGTTCTTGGCCGCGTTGTAGAAGGTCGAGTTGATGCCGGTGCCCAGGTTGAGCATCGACGTGGTGTTCGGGATGACGCCGCCCACGGTGGCCATCTCGGCCATGTGCTTGCTGTCGGTGAACATCTGAACCCACGCGTTGGCGAGCGACGCGTGCGGGCTCTTCGCCGCCACGCCGAAATCCGAACCGCCGAGGAAGACCGGCGCGGTCTGACCTGAGTTGTGGCTGGGGATCGGGAATGCTCCGAGCTTGTCCGCCAGGCTCGGGTTGCCATTCGTCTTGTCGGTGATGACGCCGACCTCCCACCCGTTGGCGATGATCATGGCGACGTGGCCCTGCGCAAAGGCCTGGTCCTGCTTGGCCTCATCGCCCGTCTTGTCAGCGCGCGAGAGGCTGCCGACCAGGTTGGTGAGCGTGTTCAGGCCTTGCTGGGAGCTCGCTGAGTTGAGCGAGCCCTGCCACTTGCCCCCGGACTGGGTGGCGATGTCGCCGCCGAAGTCCCAGACGAACGGCAGCGCGGCATACCAGTACTTGCCGGGGAAGTAGAGCGCGGAGAAGTTCGGGTCTGAGCTGTGGGCCGCCATCAGCTTCTGGCCCACTGTGAGCAGGCCGTCGATGCTCGTCGGAGCCTGGACGCCTGCCGCGTCGAAGTAGTCCTTGCGGTAGATGATCGCCCGGCTGCCTGCGTAGTACGGGACGCAGTAGAGCTTGCCGGTCAGGGTGCAGGAGTCCGTCAGGGACTGCAGCCATGTGGACGAGTTGTCGAAGCTTGGCTTCTTGCCGCTGATGTCCTCGAGCGCCCCGGCCGCGGCGTACTTGGCCACCAACGTGTTGCCCAGCTCGACCACGTCAGGCGGGGTGCTGCCCGCGAACGCGGTGTCGAGCTTGGTGCCGATGTCACCCCACTGCTGGATCTCGACGTTGACGGTGACCTTCGGATACTTGGCCTTGAAGTCGGCGTTGACCCCATCCACGACAGCCTGTGGAGCGCTGCCGTTCATCAGCCAGATCGTGAGCGTGCCGGTCTCGTTGGCCGGGTTGTTCGACTGCGGGCTGGAGCCGCCACAGGCTGCGACCACGACGGCCGCGACCAGCCCGATGACGCTGAACCATGCCTTGCTCTGATTCATCTAGGCAATTTCCCCCTCTGAGGTGAATGCGGCGCCGCGGCGCCGAGCGGGTGGTCGCCCTCACGTACCCTCGCCGCAACGAACGAGTCGCGCGTGACGCCGGCCGAGCGTCCGTTGCGGCTTCGTTGTGGCACGAGGTCGGCGACCAGGCGATATCTGTCGCCGCGATATATGGAGCGGACGAATTCGACGGTCCGCCCTGACTCGGATACCGTCGTCCGCTCGAAGAGAAATGCAGGCGTGTGCAGAGGAACCCCGAGCACCTCGGACTCTTCCTCGTTGGTGACCGTGGGTTCGATGGACTGGGTGCCGGCGACGATCGTGATGCCGTACCTCTCGCGGAGGAGCTCGTAGAAGGAGTGGTCTTCGAAGTCGGAGCGCGTGAGGCCGGGGACGAGCATCTCGGGCACGTGGAGCACCTCCATCGCCATCGGCTTCGAGTCGGCCAGGCGGAGGCGCTTGACACGCACGAGGCGCGCCTCGGGCGAGACATCGAGGCGGTGGGCCAGGCGCGCGCCGGCGGGCGTGGTGGTCAGCTCGAGCGTCCGGCTGCCCGGCGTCATGCCGCGGCGCCGCATGTCGTCGCTGAAGGAGGTGAGGGTCAGCGGCTGG
Organism: Chloroflexota bacterium; assembly: GCA_005880345.1. Taxonomy (GTDB): domain Bacteria; phylum Chloroflexota; class Dormibacteria; order Dormibacterales; family Dormibacteraceae; genus 40CM-4-65-16. The sequence continues at coordinate 10,243 of VBGE01000016.1, forward strand.
GCGATCTTGGGCTCGGTGACGTAGGTGCCGCTGCCGTGGCGCCGTTCCAGGTAGCCGTCACGCACCAGCTCGTCGAGGGCGGCCCGGAGGGTGAGGCGCGAGACGCCGAGCTCGCTGGCCAGCTGGCGCTCGGCGGGAATCGCCTGGCCGACCAGGACGGACTCGACCAGGTCGAGCACCCGGTCCCGCGTCTCCTCCTGTTTGCTCACGAGTGGTATAGCCCTCCCCGCCGATCCATGCCGGGAATCTAAGCACAGATCCGGCAAGTGGTCAATACCACTTCTCGGTCAGGTAGTCCCGAGCGGGTAGTCGAAGTCCCAGTCGGGTTCCCTGAATTGGGCCCGCGGTTGGCGAGTCACTCGAACCTGGAGGTTTTCGCCATGTATCTCATCGGGTTCCTGATCGCCGGCCTGGCGGTCGGCTACCTGGCCGGCAGGGTCACGATTGGCGACGGTTACGGCATTTTCTGGGACATGGTGGTGGGGGCGGTCGGCGCGCTGGTCGGCGGGCTGGCGTTGACGCTCTTCTACGGCACGGATTCCACCGGGTTTTTCATCGCTTTTCTCGTCGCGGTGATCGCGGCCGGAGTCCTGGTCGCGGTCCTGCACGTGGTCGCCAATCGAGAGAACCTGCGGATCGCCCGGCCATGATCGGCTGATCCGTACCGCCGGGCTACAGGTTCAAGCCCGAATCGTGAGCCAAACCTAGCTGACCTTCGCCACGAAATCGGCCTGCAGCCCCAGGTCATGCACGGTGCTCGGGTGAGCAAGGTCGATCCACAGGAGGTTGCCCTCGTCGCCGTTTTCGTTCTGCACCCGGCCGACGACCGTGCTGGCGTTGAGCCAGCCCTGGAGCCGAAAACCGCTCGGCATCGCGACGAGGCCGCCGGCGTGGGTCTCTACCTGCCCGTCGTTCAAGACTGCCTGCCCGTCCGGGGAGACGAGCACGCGCCATGCGCCAAAGGCATCGAGTCGCGAAGTCCAGACCAGCTCTCCGGACTGAGTCCGGACCGACACGCCCGTTCCACCGGCGGTCGTGCACGGGATGTACCCGTTGGCCGTGATCGACGCTGCCGTGCAGTCCGATCCGCCGAGCCGCTGCGTCTGCTTGCCCTGGGCGTCGATCACGTAGAGGGGACCGCCCGGCCAAGTGTTCTGCGAGGTCAGGTACTGAGGGACCATCACGACCGAGCCGGCCGACGTCCAGCCGACAGGAAACAGGGGGGTCGGCTCGGATCCTGCGGGGGCTTCCAGGTGGACAAGCGTCTTCGTCTGCCCGCCGGCCTGAGCCGCCTCGAGGTCGAATCTCGTCGGACCCACGAGCGAGTTCCAGCCGGTGCCGGGGATGATCGGTCCCAGGGCCGGGAAGGTGACGATCCCGGCCACGATGTTGGAGCCGTCGGGACTCACCGCAAACCAGGTGTCTTCCTGCGCAGGCTGCAGTGGGAAGGTGGCCACCACGCGAGGACCGCCCGCTGCGGTCAACAAGCGCACCACGCCAGCGCCATCGATGTAGTAGACGCCCGACCCGACCACCTGAGCCACACCCTGCAGCGGCGTGTATGCATCCGGGATCACCGGACCGACGCGTGGCTGAAAGGTTGCCGTGGCTCGAGCCTTGCCGTCGAGGCCGAGGATCGCCACAGTTCCGGGCTGCGCGGCTCCCGACCGCCCTTCGACGACCGCGAACAAGGCCTCGGACGGGGTCGCGCCGGGGCTCTGGGTGCTCCCGTGAGAGCTGGGGGTCGAGCCGCAGGCGCTCGCTACGACAAGAAGAACAATGGCGGTCACCAGGCGAAACCCGAGCATGGCCGAATCTCCGGGAGAGCTCTGCCGCTCCTCGCGATCTTTCGAGCTCTCGATTGCCAGTTCAACGGCTTCGTTGGGAGATTGTTACGTCCCGCTTTACGAGTCGCCCCGGCGAGGCGCTTTGGTGCCAATAGGCCGGCCGCGGCATGCCGGAGGCCAGTGGGCACCATTGAATTCGATCTCGGCCTGTTAACTCCTGCACCATCCCAGGGTTGAGGCCCGGTACCTCCGCTATAAGCTGGCGCCGTGCGACTGATCAGCGCGGACCGCAAATGGTGGTGGAACGGGCAGTCCTGGCAGCCCCTCGAGGACGATGTGAGCGAGGCGAGCGCAGGGGCCGGCACAGCGACATCGGAGGCGTTGCCTCCTGTCCCCGTCCCGCCTTCGCCGAGCGCCGCGGCCCCGACCTTCGTTCCGCGCCGCTATGACAAGTCCGCAGTGCCCACGCCGGCGCGTGGCGTTTCTGGGCGGCTCTACCGCCTCAGCGGAGGTCGGGTCAACCTTGGACTCAGCGCTGCCGAGCAGCGGCACCTCGACCATCTCGACGCAGCACGCACACCGGCCGTCAATCCGCCCCTGCACGTCGCAGTCGCGTCGGCGAAGGGTGGAGTCGGCAAGTCGACCATGGCTCTGCTGCTCGCGAGCCGCATCGGCCTGCTGCGCACCGACCGGATCATCGCCGTCGAATGCAACCCGCACCATGGCACGTTCCGCAGCCGGATTCCGATGCGCCATGACCGCTCGATCAAAGACCTGATCGACTTCCTGGACGGGCCGGAGGTGGAGCGCGACACCGACCTGACCTTGCCGATGCTGCACCGCTTCACGACCAACGTGCCCGAGAGCCGTCTCGAGGTCATCACCGCGCCCACCGATCCCAAGATCCGCCAGGCGCTCGGCATCGACGACTACCGGCGCGTCTTTCGCGTCCTGGAGCGTTACTTCGACATCGTCGTGCTCGACCTCGGCACCGGCCTGCTGGATGAGACGACGAAGTACATCCTCGAAAAGGTGTGCGACCAGCTGGTGGTCGTCGCGCCGGCCGAGCTCGACGGCGCCGAGCTGGGCGCGTTCACGCTCGAATTCGTGGCCGACACACGGGGCGTCGATTGGCTGCGCGAGCGCGCGGTGGTGGTCATAAACCGGGTTGTCAAGGACACGCAGGTCGACGTGCCCGGCATGGAGACGTACTTTCGTGCCTGGGCGCGTGTGTGCCTGCGGATCAGCCAGGACGCGCATCTCAAAACGGGTGGGATCTTCGACTGGAACCGGATCAGCCGCGAAGCGAACGAGGAGATCGTCATCATTGATCACGCATGCCGGGTACGACAACGCTTCTGTTCTTCGCGCTCGCAACGCTGCTGTTGACCGCTTCGCCAGGTCCTGGAGTGCTGTATGTCACGAGCCGCAGCCTGGCCCAGGGCCGGCGCGTCGGGTTCGTGTCCATGGTCGCCATCGAGTCCGGCGAGCTGGTGTGGCTCGTCGCCGCTGCGACCGGGGTCGCGGCCTTGCTCTCGGCTTCGGTCTCGGCGCTGACTTTCCTGCGTTTCGCCGGCGCCGTGTACCTGGTCTACCTCGGCGTGCAGCGGTGGCGTCACGCCGCAGACGCCGCTGCGCCGCAGCGCGCCGAGCTGCGCAGAATCTTCGCGCAGGGCTTCGTCACGCAGATCTTCAATCCAAAGGTGGCGGTGTTCTTCGTCGCCTTCTTGCCCCAGTTCCTCGACGTCTCGAGGCCGATCGCGCCGCAGGTGGCGGTTCTGGGTGCCGTCTATGTGGCGGTCGCGATCCTCGTCGACACGTCGTACGTCATGGCCGCGTCGGCGCTGTCACGTAGGTTCATGCGCAGCCGAGCCGCGCAGCGGCGCACCTCTCGCGTCGCGGCCGCAACGTATGTCGGGCTCGGAGTCGCGGCGGCAGCGACCGGGATCAAAAGACCTTGAGAACTCTCATCACGACCGCCGGCAAGCAGCCGGCGCAAACGACCGATGACGTGGTCCGCTGCTTCGAGGAGTCGCACCAGCTGGGTTTCTGGCTGGACATCGAGGCGCCGGACGACCACGACTACAGGCTGCTAGAGGAGACGTTCAAGTTCCATCCGCTGACGATCGAGGACATCAAGCACCAGAACCAGCGCCCGAAGGTCGACGAGTACCCCGATTTCAACTTCGTCGTCCTCTTCCAGGCGCTGTGGGAGAAGGACCGGGTCGACGTGGTGGAGCATCACCTGTACGTCGGGCCGACCTACCTGATCACGGTGCACCAGGAGCACTCGCCGGCTGTGGTCGACGTGCACGACCGCGTCACTCGGAGCCCGGAGCTGACCAAAGGGCAGCCCGCGTTCCTCACGTACCTGGTCATCGACGCACTCGTCGATTCCACCTTCCCCGCTCTAGAGCGCCTCGACGATTCCGTCGACCAGCTCGAAGATGACATCGTCGACACGGCGACCTCTGAGCTCCTCGACCGCATCTACCATCTCAAGCATTCGGTGGTCGAGCTGCGCCGGCTGCTCGGCGGCCAGCGTGACGTCTTCCAGGCGCTCATCACGCATGGCATCCACCTGCAGCAGGGGGACATGACCCTGTACTACCGCGACGTCTACGACCACATCGTCCGCCAGTACGAGACCGTGGACTCGCTGCGCGACCTGCTGACCAGCGCGATGGATGTCTACCTGTCGACTGTGTCCAACCGCCTCAACCAGACCACCAAGGCGCTGACTGTGGTGGCCAGCCTGTTCCTGCCGTTGAGCTTCTTGACCGGTTTCTACGGCATGAACTTCTCGTACCTGACGCAGGTCCTCGAGAGTCCCTACCTTGCCTTCG
>VBGE01000390.1 GCA_005880345.1 Chloroflexota bacterium
CTTCACACTGCACGTCTTCGTCCTTCCCGCGTTGATCGTGTTGCTGATGTACGTGCACTTCCGCTTCATCCGCGCCCATGGCATCTCGGAGCCTCTATGAGCCCTGACGACATCCGCAAGGAGGGTCCCGGGGCCGCGGTCGCGCCGCCCAAAGAGGTGCAGGTCGTCGAGGCCAACGGCCACGGTGGGCACACGCTGGAGCCGGAGTACAAGCGCCTGCCCATCGGGCCGGACCACATCCTTTACCCGGTGGCCGTCGGGCTCGCCCTCTTCCCCATCCTCATGGGCGACGCCGGTCACCACCTGGCCGACGACATGCCGGACGACGAGACGCATCCCTTCTTCCCGGACCACTTCTGGCCTTACCCGGTCATCGCGGTGGTCATGCTGGTCACGGTCGGCCTGCTTTCAGCGTATGTCCAGAAGAATCTGCAGCTCGAGCAATCGGCCGACCCGCGTGCAGTCACCATCCCGCGGCCCGACTGGTACTTCCTGTTTCTCTTCCAGTTCCTGAAGCTCGGGCCCGAGCTGATCATGTCGCTGGTCATCCCGCCGATCGCGGTCGGCGCGCTCCTGCTCGTTCCGTTCCTCGACTCCGGTCTCGGTCCGCGCGTGGCGAGGCGGATGGGTTGGAAGGCGTGGCCGAAGCCAGGCAAGAACCTCATCACTGGCGCGATCTGGATCGTCAGCCTCGGCTTCATCGTCTTCCTGACGTTCTGGGCGCTGGCGGGCCCGCAGTTCTGCCTGCCCTACTTCACCGGCCCCGTCTGCGGGGCCTGAAGCCACCGACCACTTACCGGATAGTCCGGACTAACCGAGATTTCGCGAGCAGATACGAGCGGTTTGTCCGGACTAACCGGGACCTCAGGATCTACTGTCGAAGAGCTGCTTGGTTAGCTCGATCTGGGCGAGATGCTCCCGCGCGTGCCCGTAGTTCGCAAGAAGCCACTCGATTCCCGGCCGGGGCGGCCGCTCGCCCCGAGGTCTCAGCTCGGTGAGGTCGGCAGCCGTCAACGCGCCGATGTGCTCGTCCAGGTCGCGGTCGGCCTGGTCGAGCAGCGCCAGCAGGTCCGCCGCCTCGGCCTCCACCTTGAACTCCGACTCGCGGTCCCTCTCGGTGGCGACCTGCCGGAGTGCGCGGATCATCTCCCGCTCCGAGCCCAGCGTGTGCGTGACCAGGACCGCGATCGAGTTGGCCTTGGGCAGCGGGCTCCAGTTGAGCGTCCCGTGGTCCATGCCGCGCACCTGCTCGCGCATCTTGGCGTGGACATCGCGATACAGCGAACCCACCGTTTGGGCGACGCTCTGGGCGGCGGCCTCTTCCATCAAACCTTCTCAGTCACGCGATATTCGAGATATCGCCCAAACAGTAACCGCGTGTGGGCCTCGAGCGCAGGCAACACGCTCAGCACGATCCCGACGATCGGGTACATGAAGTATTCGAGGTAGATGAGCACTTTCTTGGCCATGGGCCATTCCGCCGGCTTGGGCGGCAGCATGCGGATCTCGAAGTAGAGGAAGAACACCACCGTCGACAGCGTGACGCCGAGCAGGACTCCGGAGATGCCCCACAGCGTCTGCCCCAAATCGGTGAGTGAGAAATCGGTGCTGACCCAGATCGGGACCGAGAAGCCGAACAGCAGCAGCATCGGCAGGAAGATCCAGTTCAGGTGGTTGAGAAAAAGGTTCATGAAACGGCGGAATCGCAGCCACAGCGGGATCTCCGGATGCTGGAAGAACCGCGCCAGCACATAAGGCACGTCGGTGATTCCCCAGGCCCATCGCTTGATCTGGTTGTACTG
>VBGE01000017.1 GCA_005880345.1 Chloroflexota bacterium
GCCGCCGCGGCCCTGAGCTCGGCTCTTCGCGCGGCGGCGGATGCATACGCCGGCGGCGAGCGCGACCCGGACACCTTGCTGGCTGTGCTGCGCCGGCGGCTCGAGGCCGAGCCGCTGGTCCAGGTCGACTACGCGGAGCTCGTCGACCAGGCTACTTTCCAGAAGCCAGGCACCCTGGCCGTCGTCGCCGCGCGCGTGGGCAAGACGAGGCTGATCGACAACCACGACCTCGCTCTAGGTTTTCCCCAGGACTCGTTCAGATCTGCGTTAAAATAGACGTTCGTTTTGGCGGAGGCCGTTTTGACGACCAAGACCACACCAATAATCTCTAGGGGGTTTCTATTTTGTCTACTGAGTCTGGTGCCGTCCTGACCGAGAACAAGGAGGAGGAGGTAACCGACCAGGAACCAGCACCCATGACCATGGAGGACTACCTCCATTTCGAGGAGGAGGCCTTCAAAACCCCCAACCACGGGGACATCGTGGATGGGATCGTCGTGCGAGTCGACGCGGACGAGGTGCTGGTCGACATCGGAGCCAAGGCAGAAGGCGTGATCTCGAGCAAGGAGCTCGGGGTGCGCGGCGATATCGACTCGGAGCTGGAGCCCGGCGACCAGATCAAGGTCTACGTCCTCCAGCCGGAGAACGAAGAAGGCAACGTCGTCCTCAGCCTGCGCCGTGCGCGAGCCGAGACCACCTGGCTTGTCGCCGCGGACAAGCAGACGGACGGCTCGGTGATCGACGCCGAGGTCCGCGAGCAGAACAAGGGCGGCCTGATCGTCAACATCCTGGGCCTGCGCGGCTTCCTGCCGTCGAGCCAGGTGGCGCGTGCCTACGCGGGCAACCTCGAGTCGCTCGTCGGCAAGCGCATCCCGGTCAAGATCCTGGAAGTCAACCGCAAGCGCAACCGGCTGATCGTCAGCCAGAAGGCGGCGGAGGACGAGGACCGCGCACGCAAGCGCGAGGAGCTCTTCAGCCGGCTGGCGACCGGGACCGTGGTCAAGGGCACCGTGTCCGGCATCACCAGCTACGGCGCGTTCGTCGACATCGGCGGCGCCGACGGGCTGATCCACATCTCGGAGCTTTCGTGGGACCGCGTGTCGAAGGTCACGGATGTCCTGCAGCTCGGCGAGGAGGTCACCGTGAAGGTGATCAAGCTCGACCCTGAGCAGACCCGCATCTCGCTGTCGCTGCGCCAGCTGCAGCAGGACCCGTGGGAGCGGCTCGTCCAGTCCATGCCGGTCGGCTCGATCGTGGAAGGCCAGGTCACCAAGACCAAGAAGTACGGCGCCTTCCTGCAGATCCTGCCGGGCATCGAGGGACTGCTCCACATCTCGGAGCTGTCCTGGGACCACGTCGAGCGGACGGAGGACGTGCTGAAGGTCGGCGAGAACGTGCAGGTGAAGGTCATCGGGATCGACACCGCGCGGCGGAGGATCTCGCTCAGCCTGAAGCAGCTGTCGGCGCCGCCGGCGAGCCTGGCGGGCGCGCGGACCGAGCACCGGCACGACGAGTACCCGACCGAAGAAGACGAGGAGTAGCCCACCTCGCTGATGCTCGGATAGTCCGGACTTTCCGGGCTCTGGGGTCGCGAAAACCTCGGTTAGTCGCGACTATCCGGCATTCGGCCTCAGCCGCCCAGGGCGGCGAGGCGCTGCGATGCCGGCGTGTAGTAGGGGTCGATCTCCAGCGCGCGCTCGAACGCGCGCCTGGCGGCACTTCGGTCGCCCGCCCGCAGTTCGGCGTCGCCGAGCGTGACGTACAGGCCGGGGTCGGTTTCGCCCAGCTCGGCGGCGCGGCTCAGCTCGGGGAGGGTGCCGTCGGCCCAGTGGTACTGGGCCTGGAGCGGGTCGACCTTGACCGAGAGGTCGGGGCGGCCTTTGACGTACCAGGAGTCGGCGAGGACGGGGAGGACGGCGAAGACGATGGCGGCTCCCACCAGGGCGACTGCGAGGATAGGCAGGACCACAGCCATCAGCCGGCGGCCAGCCCCTCCGGCGCCTTCGGCGCCACCTCCCCATGAATGGGGAGGAGCGGCAGAAGCGCTCCAAGTGGTGCCCGCCAGGAGCCAGAACATTCCGGTCGCGGGGGACCAGTCGAAGTTGAACGCGACCCACACCGTGTAGCCGGCGAGGGCCGCGGCCAGGCCGGCCACGCCGGGCCGGGAACGGTTCCTCCAGGCGTACACGAAGACGAACGCGACGACCGCTCCGGTGGCGGCGAGGCCCAGTACCCCTTGCGTCGCGGCCACGTCCAGCGGCCCGGAATGGATGCGGTCGAATGTGACCAGGCTCGCGTAGTCCTGACTCAGAAAGTGTCCGAAGGCGATGCCGGTCGTGTCCTCGCCCCAACCCGTCAGCGGCCGGGCGGCGATCATGTGCAGTCCGTCCTGCCACAGGTGGAGGCGCAACTCGGGCGGGTCGCCATTCAGGGTTCGCAGGGGCGAGGCGTACACGACGACGAGGGCGAGAGCCGAAAGCACGGCCGACCCCGCCGCGGCGATAACCACGAACCGGTTGGGCGTCAGCAGCGTGAGCAGGACCAGGCCGGCCACGCCGACCGCGAGGAATCCGCTGCGGGACGTGGTGGCGAGCAGTCCCCCGGCCATCACCACGATGGCGGCCGACCAGGCGGCGATACTCCAGTTGGCGTGCAGCGCGCGTTCTACCGCCAGAGGGATGGCCATGACCAGGAGCGCGGCGAGCAGGTTGGCGTTGCCCAGGTTGCCGTCGGGGCGGAACGAGACGTGGCCGAATGCCTGCTGGATCGCCTCCAGGGCAGCGACCGAGGAACCGAAGACGAAAGCCGCCACCAGGAGGTCTCGCTGGCGTTCGGTGCGCAGCAGCCACACCGACGACGCCAGCAGGCCGAGGTAGCTGAGCCTCATGGGCAGGGACTCGTATCGTGTGTAGGACCCGGCGACGCTGAGCGGCCACGAGACGGAGAAGGCGAAGGCCAGGAGGGCAGCCGCGGCCGCGGCCACCAGCAGCCACCGGAGGACGCCGAGGCCACCTCGAGCGGGCGAAAGAATGGCCAGACCTGCGCCAATGCACGACCCGGCGATCACAATCGACGCGCGAGGCAGGATGTATAGATCGCCCAGCGTGGGTATAAAGACGATCGGCAGGAGCAGCGCCACGACGGCGGGAAAGAATCCGCCGAAACGCTCCAGGAGGTGCAGCACCGCACCCCTTCTTAACCGAAATCGACTTCCGGAGTTGGACGTTATATTAGGTGCGGAGGTACCTCTCGGTACCGAAGCAACGTGGAGGAGGTGCTGGCCCCACCTAAGTAGAAGCAGTAGAAGACCAGGAGGATAGGGACCTTGTATCCGTTTGAACGATTTACTGAGCGGGCCAAGAAAGTCTTGACCCTTGCTCAAGAAGAAGCAGAACGGTCGCACCACAGCTACATCGGAACGGAGCACCTTCTTCTGGGCTTGCTTCGCGAGGGCGAGGGCCTGGCCGCCAAGGTTCTGAACAACCTTGGGGTCGAGATCGGCAAAGTCCGCCAGACCATCGAGTCGGTCCTGGGCCGGAACGAGCGGATCATCATCCAGCAGATCATTCCGACGTCGCGTGTGAAGAAGGTCATCGAGATCTCCTTCGAAGAGGCGCGGCGCATGGGCCACAACTACGTCGGCACCGAGCACCTGCTGCTTGGGCTGCTCATCGAGGGCGAGGGCATCGCGGCTCACGTGCTCGAGGACCTGGGCGCGAACCTCGAGAAGGTGCGCGGCGAGATCGAGCGCCTGCTGCACGACTCCAGCGCGGAGACCGAGGCGGAGCCGGCGCCGAAGAAGCCTTCCAAGACGCCGCTGCTCGACCAGTTCGGCCGCGACCTCACCGAGCTCGCGCGCCGCAACCAGCTCGACCCGGTGATCGGACGTGAGACGGAGATCGAGCGCGTCATCCAGATCCTCAGCCGGCGCACGAAGAACAACCCGGCATTGATCGGCGAGCCCGGCGTGGGCAAGACCGCGATCGCCGAGGGCCTCGCGCAGCAGATCAACCTGGGCAACGTGCCCGAGTCGCTGCAGCACAAGCGCGTGCTGACGCTCGACATGGGCGCTCTGGTCGCGGGCACCAAGTACCGCGGTGAATTCGAAGAGCGCTTGAAGAAGATCCTCGACGAGATCCGCTCGAGCCGCGAGGTCGTGCTGTTCATCGACGAGCTGCACACGCTGGTCGGCGCGGGTGCCGCCGAAGGCGCCATCGACGCGGCCAACATCCTCAAGCCGGCGCTGGCTCGCGGCGAGATCCAGTGCATCGGCGCGACCACGCTGAACGAGTACCGCAAGTACATCGAGAAGGATGCCGCGCTCGAGCGCCGCTTCCAGCCGGTGTTCGTCGACCAGCCGTCGCTGGCGGAGACGACGGACATTCTCAACGGCGTCAAGGCGCTATACGAGAAGCACCACCGCGTGACCATCACGGATGCGGCGGTGCACGCCGCGGTCGTGCTGAGCGACCGCTACGTGAGCGACCGCGCGCTGCCGGACAAGGCAATCGACCTGATCGACGAGGCGTCGGCCCGCGTGCGCATGAAGCTCACGACGACCCCCGACGACCTCAAGGAGCTGCAGAAGGAGATCCGCAAGCAGCGCGCCGAGCAGGACGACTCCGTGAACAAGCAGGACTTCGAGGCCGCGGCTTCGGTGCGCGACAAGGTGAAGAAGCTGCAGGACAAGCTCGCGATGAAAGAGGCCGCATGGCGCGACAAGCTGGGCGAGACCGTGCCTGAGGTGGGCGAGGAGGACATCGCGCAGATCGTCGCCGCGTGGACCGGCGTGCCGGTGTCACGACTGGTCGAGGAAGAGAGCGCGCGGTTGCTGCGCATGGAGGAAGAGATCCACAAGCGCATGGTCGGGCAGGACGAGGCGATCGTCACCGTCTCGCAGGCGGTGCGCCGCGCACGCGCGGGACTGAAGAACCCGCGGCGGCCGATCGGGTCGTTCATCTTCCTGGGACCGACCGGCATCGGCAAGACCGAGCTGGCTCGCGCGCTGGCCGAGTACCTGTTCGACTCGGAGGACGCGCTGATCAAGCTCGACATGTCGGAGTTCATGGAGCGGCACACGACCGCGCGGTTGGTGGGCTCGCCTCCTGGTTACGTCGGGTATGACGAGGGCGGCCAGCTGACGGAAGCGGTGCGCCGGCGGCCTTACGCGGTGATCCTCTTCGACGAGATCGAGAAGGCGCACCCCGAGGTGTTCAACATGCTGCTGCAGATCCTCGAGGACGGGCGGCTGAGTGACGCGAAGGGCAAGATCGTCAACTTCGCCAACACCGTGATCATCATGACCTCGAACCTCGGCATTCGAGACGTCAACCAGGCGGGCACCGCTTTGGGCTTCCAGCCTGCTGTCGTCGACGAGGCCGGAGAGGTCGAGCGCCGTCACCAGAACACCAAGCAGAAGATCGACGACGAGCTGAAGCGCATGTTCAGGCCGGAGTTCCTGAACCGCGTCGACGCGGTCGTCGTGTTCAAGAGCCTGACCACGGGACAGATCCGCGAGATCGTGGACCTACAGCTGGCGCGGCTGGGCAAGCACCTGGCCGAGCAGCAGATCACGATCGAGGTGACCGACGCGGCGAAGGATTTGCTCGCCAAGGAGGGCTACGACCGGACTTATGGCGCGCGGCCGCTGCGGCGTGTGATCACGAGCCGGGTCGAGGATCAGCTATCCGAGCATCTGCTGCGCGGGAAGATCTCGCGTGGCGACGTCGTGGAGATCGACGTGGAGGGCGAGGACGGGCTGAAGTTCACGCCGGTGAAGCACACGAAGAAGGAGCCGGCGGGGGCGGCCCCGGCGGGTCCGGCCAAACCCTAGACGGCGGAATTCGTCTCTTCTTTGTTCGCCCCTCTCCCTGACCCTCTCCCCTGAAGGGGAGAGGGAAGGCAGCTTACCTTCCCCTGAAGGGGAGAGGGAAACGACTGGCTAGGACTTCAGCCAGTCTTTCAGGCGCTGGGAGAGGCGGGCCGGGGTCGTCTGGCTCTTGATCAGGTGGTCGAGCGCGCCCAGGCTGACTCCGCGTTCGACCAGCTCTCGCTCGTTCCAGTTGGACAGGATCACGACGGGGATCTTCGCGGTCGTCGGGTCGCCGCGGAGTGCTTCGAGAACGCCGAGGCCGTCCAGTTTTGGAAGCCTGATATCGAGAAAGATGATGTCCGGCGATGTGGTCCTTGCTTTTTCCAGCGCAGCCAGGCCGTCGCCCGCTACATCCACGGTGTAGCCGTCGAGCTCCAGCTTGAGCCGGTACATCTGAGCCACCGAGGCATCGTCCTCGACGAAGAGGACGCGTACATCATCGGGGTTGGCGGCGGCCCTTTGATTCACTTCCCATCCTTCATGACGTGCAACGCTTAGGTGATGGCTTTACGACACAGGAGAGAATTGGGTACATGAGCGTACCCGTCGCGCTGCGCCTGCGACCGCTCGAGATCGGCGATCTCCTGGACGAAACGTTTCGCTTGTACCGGCGTCACTTCGTGCTGCTCGCCGGCATCTCCGTAATTCTCGCCGTTCCCTCGGCGGCCCTGTTCGGGCTGGCCTTTGGCGCCTTTTCATCGGCGGTGACACAGAACGGCGGGTTCGTCGATGTCGGCTCTTACGCGCCGCTCCTGACCTCGTTTGCGATCGGCCTGCTGGTCGGGATCCTGATCCTTCCCTTCACCCATTCGGCGGTCATGTACGCGGCTTCCGAGTCTGCGCTTGGCCGTCCGGTGACCGCCGGCGGAGTGTTTCGCGCGGTGACCCGCCGCTACTTTCCACTGCTCGCTTACTGGCTGATCTTCAACGTCTACACGGCGTACTTCGCCGCGGCCCTGTGCCTGTTTCCGCTGATCTTCTGGTTCTGGGGCTACGTCGGGTGGCTGGTGGTCGTGCCGGCGATGTTCGTCGAGAACATCGGCCTCGGCGCGGCGTTCTCGCGGAGCTGGCACCTGGTCCAGGGCCGCTGGTGGCGGACGTTTCTGATCGTGCTGCTCCTGCTCGTCGTGTACTTTGTCGTCCAGATAGGCCTGGGCGCATTCGTCCAGCTGGCGCAGTACCTCCTCGACATCTTCGTGTCGCCGTTCATCGCCGCCGCGGTATCGACCGCCAGCGCGCAGCTCGTGAGCGCGCTCGTCACTCCGATCATCCAGATCGCAGTCGTCCTGGTCTACTTCGACCTCAGGGTGCGCAAGGAAGCACTCGACCTGTTCCAGATGGCGTACAGGCTTGCCTCGCCACAGGTGGCGACCTGAGCGCATCCCGAATCATCCGGCTGGTCGCGGCCCTGCCGGCCGCGCTGGCAGTGGTCGCTGCGACAGCCGGGACCGCGTCCGCTGATCCACCTCCCAACCCCACCTACGTCCAGGCGGTGCAGGAGGCCTACGACATCGTCAAGCTCGCCGCTGCATCAGACCCGCGGCCCGCCGCCGAGGCGCTGAAAGTCCTGACGAACGGCACGGGCG
>VBGE01000018.1 GCA_005880345.1 Chloroflexota bacterium
CATCACGCGCTGGCTGAGCCCCTCGGCGGGCTTTTCGAGTTGGAGGGGAAGTTGAAGTTTGAACTCATCTCGCTCCTGGCAAGCGAGCTTAAGGCGCGGCACCTTCCGGTAAAAGAGGCGCGAATCTTTGGAAGTGCCGCTCAGGGCGCAATGGCGCCTAGGAGCGACGTCGACCTCGCCTTAGTTACATCGCGCGAGAGCGTAGCGGCGGTGGAGGGCGCCGCCCAGGAGATAGCCGAGTCGGCCCGTGAACGGTTCGGCACGCGGCTAAATGTGCTGGTCGGCTCACCGTCACTCGAGAGGTTGAGCAAGAGCCGCCAGCCCGGCCACGGTGTCTGGCAAGCAATCGAGCGAGAAGGTCTCGATGTCTTCGCGGCCACCAGGGCCACGGGCTAGTGGCCAAAGGCAAGACGGCCCAAGTCCGACGGGGCGAGGCCAAGCTTTACCTGGACAAGGCCGTTCAATTCGTCGAACAAGCGCGTTCGGGACTTGATTCAGGCCGCTACGACGCCGCGCTACTGGATGCAATTCATGCCGCGATCAGCGGTACCGACGCAGCCACCGTCGCCCTGGCCGGTGTTCGTTCGGCAGACCCTGATCACCAACGGGCCGCCGATTTGCCGGAAGAGGTTGCGGGATCCGCTCCTGAGGGACGCGAGCGGGTGCGTCAACTGCGGGCACTCCTAGCCCGAAAGAACACGGTGGAGTATGAATCTCGGAAAGCCACGGCAAAGGATGCGCGCGACGCAGTCGAAAGGGCTGGTCGAGTCGTCGATTGGGCCAGAGGCATCGTCGTGAAAGCGCGTCTCTAGAAAGCAGCTGGCCTCGATAATGCGTCGCTCTCGCGAGGAGGCGGCTCTACTCTGGGCGTTAGTACTTGGTTCCGGCGGTGCCCACCTCAGACGAAAACGCATCAGGATGTGGTGAGGGAAAACGTGCACTAGGTGACATGCCGACGGTCGTTGCATCGGCGGATAAAAGATGCATGAACCATTTGCTGCGTGAACCGCCGTAGGCAACTAGCGAGGCGGGAAGGCAATCGAAAGGATTCGACGGACTCTGTCGATCTCGCCTGCGGTGAGTAGCTGGCTCCGCGTGAGCAGGCCCTTGACCGAATTCGCGCCGACCAGAGTGACTCGTCTGAAGACAGTCGGGGTCGGTTCAAACCGATGACGGGCGCAACATCTTGATCGACTCAGGAATGCCTCTGGATGCGGATGGCTCGGATCCTCCCACCGAAGAGTCGGCCGACATCCTCGCTCAGCTGAGCGAGCTCGGGGTGCGGCCTGAGGACGTCGAGGTCGTCATCTGCACGCATTTCGACATTGATCACGTCGGTCATCCCGAGCGCGCAGTTAGTCTCGAGCGGCAGTTCTCAGTCGACCGTCAGCCGCGGTCTTATGAGGACGTCGACCGGCTTCGAGCGAGCACGCGCAAGCTGCTCGACCTCGTCTCCTGCGAGAAGGTCGCGCTCACCGTGTTCCACCACGACAGCGAGCAATGGAGAAAATTGCGGCGTGCACCTGAAGCGTATGAGTGATCGGGTCTCCAAGAAGCCATCCGCGGCAACCCCGTAACGTGGACGTCGCAGGCAAGCGGCAGCTAATGCGAACCTCACCGGACGCACTAACGCGGGAGGGCATCTGTGGCGGCTATTCGACGCTTCGACCACGTCGGCATCACGGTCGGGGACCTAGACACGGCGACGGCGTTCTTCGTCGGGCTGGGTCTCGAGGTTGAGGGCAGGATGTTCATGGAAGGCGAGTTCGTCGACACTGTCATTGGCATTCCGAACTCTCGGAGCGAGATCGTCATGCTGCGCCCGCCCGACGGAGGAACCGGGCTGGAGCTGTCGAGCTTCATCCGGCCCAACCACGAACCGGGATCGCCCCACGCCATGTCCAACGAGCTGGGGTTGCGCAACGTTTGCTTCGAAGTGGACAACCTCCAGGGAGTTGTCGACCGGCTGGCTGCCGACGGCTACGGCCTGGTCGGCGGCATCGGTCAATACGAGGACATCTGGCGCCAGGCCTACGTGCGCGGGCCGGACGGAATCATCGTGGCCCTGGCCCAGCGAATCGACTGACCCGCGCTCGGCTGAAGCCGCAGGCAGCCGCCGGCATCATTGCCGACGAGCCTGCCGATGACGCGAGGGTTCGGCGCTGCGCCGACCCCAAGGCTGCCTTCGTGCAAATCGGAGCTAGGATGGGCGATCGATGAGTTCCAGGGTGGTTTCCGGCGGAGTGGTGCATACCGTCCCGACCGATCTGAGACGGGTCCTGATTGCCAATCCAAGGGTTCTGGCGGCGTGGCAAGACCTCACGCCTCTTGCCCGCAATGAATGGATCTGCTGGGTGCTCTGGCCGAAGAAGGCTGAAACGAGAAGTCAGCACATCCAGCGAGTGGAATCGGAGCTGCTGGAGGGGAAGCGGCGGCCCTGTTGTTGGCTGGGCTGCATCCACCGCAAGGACAAGGAGCTGAGCCCTTCGGTCCGCTGGGTGCTGAGCAGCCGCAGCAAAGCGTCGGCATGAGCGACGCATCGGCGTCCCAACAGATAGATGACATCGTCCGCAGGATGGCCGGCTGGAGGGGTGAGACGTTGAGCCAACTGCGGGCTCTCATCAGGGGCGCCGACCCGGGCGTAATCGAAGAGGTGAAGTGGAAGAAGCCCTCCCGCCCCGAGGGAGTCCCCGTCTGGTCGCACGACGGCATCGTCTGCATAGGCGAGGCCCTCAAGAACGCCGTGAGGCTGACGTTTCCAAAAGGGGCCCAGCTGAAGGATCCGAAAGGGCTCTTCAACACGCGTTTGGACAGCAAGACGGTACGTGCCATCGATTTCCACGAGGGTGACGCCATCAACGCGTCGGCCCTGAAGGCGCTGATTGTCCAGGGCGCCCGCCTCAACCGAAGCTGAGATTGGCTCGTCCGCCAGCTCAGGCGGCCAGTGGTCAAGTCGGTCCGGCCTGCAGTGTCAGTTTCAGAAGACGAACCCCGACGGGTTGCGGCCACTTGGTCGCAACCCGCCCAGGATGTCGCCAGGCAATATGTCGCGGTTCTTTCAGCCCTTGATGTGAATCGCTACTGGTCCGGTGGTCACGGTCGTGGTCGTTGGAGACAAACATGGCGGGCATGTAAAGGTGAACAGGGTCAGGGACAGAGTGGCCGTGGCCTGGCCGCCGGTAAAGGCAGCGGTAAACGGATAGGTCTGCACATCAGGCATCACGAGTGCCTGATACGCGTGCGAGCTCCCGTCGCAGATGAGGTCCACCCCTGGCTGCGGAGATCCAAAAGCCCCCTTACCGCCGGAAGAGAGGGTCGCGACCCCCACGGCGACATTTGAGTTTCCATTCGTCTGGATAACTTGGAGGGTGCCAGAGATCGACTGGCTGGTATCGGGGTCCGATGAGGGTGCTGGGCACGTGACCGAAATCGGCACCAGCAGGCCGAGCGAAGCACGGGTCGCGGGTGAGCCTACAGAGACTGCCAGGCCGGAGTCGGCGGATGCCGCCACGGGAAGGAGTCCTAGCAGCAGGACGGGAGTCAGTGCGCCGAATCGAAGGAGCCGTCTCAACATCATTGGTCACCTCATAAAGCTATGGCCGGAACGGCGCAGATGCTCAGAGGAAAACCGTCTCGAAGCCAGTCTCGTCGGGGTTTCAAAATTGGTATCAAATAGCGCGACCTCATGGGGACTACTCGCAGGCGCGATGCAGGGAGTCTCTGGAGATCTGTGTATCAGTTCGGAATTCCATCGCCAGGGCCGGCGCGCTCGTGTCCTGGTGTTGCAGTGGGCCCGAGTGTCTGTCGCCTACCAGTTCCATCAGAACCTCGCCGAGTCTTTCAGCCGGCCATCGAACGAGGCGCCGAGCGCTTTTCGTACGCCGCCGAAGCCTCTTCGAGCTCTGCGGCGATGGATTCCCGCAGGTCGGTTGGCGTTACCACCTCGCATTCCTTGCCCCAACCCAGGATCCAGGGTCGGATCTCCGTCGGCTCGGCTATCACCAGGCGCAGCTCGACCCCGCCGCCGGCCAGCTTCCGCACCTCCTGCGACTCATGCCACGTCGTCGCGACCACCCGTGGTGCGACCCGTGGCGTGAAACGAAGCACCACCTCGACCGGGTGGTCCGACGTCCAGATCCCCCACGCGTGGCCCAACAGCTTGCGCAGCGATGAGCCAAGCGGCGGCGAGAACCGCGCGTCCAGGACGACGACCGCGGAAATGCGGTCGACCCTGTAGTTCCGTGGCGCGCGCCGCTTCTCGTCGTACGCGATCAGGTAGAGGGAATGCGCGGCTGGCGTCGGTTCGATGAACAGCGGCCACACCACTCGCTCCGACGTGCTCCCGTCCTCTTTCGTGTAGCGGATCCGCACCTTGCGCCGCTCCGACCACGCCGTGGTCAGCGCCGCGAACACCTTCGTCCATGTCCCGTCGTCCGGCTTGTCCGCCAGCCCGTCCGCCACCTCCATCACCGGCCCCTTCATCGGTCCCGGCAGGGCGGCGGCCAGCTTCTCGTACGCGGCCTGGGCGAACGGGTTGGCGCGGTCGGCGTAGCGCCACATCAGCCGTGCGCCCACCACCATTGCCATCGCCTCAGGGACCGTGAAGTTCACCGGTGGCAGGAAGTAGCCCTCGATCAGTGTCCACCGCGTGCCCTGCTTCACGAATGGCACCTTGTATTCGCTTTCCAGGGCAACCAGATCGCGCTGGGCCTGCCGCTGCGAGATCTCCATCTTCTGCGCGATCTGGGCCGATGTCAGGCCCCGTGGCTGCGCCTGGAAGAGGGCCAGCTCACGCATCAGCCGGATCAGCCTGTCGTGCTTCTCGAAGTTGTCCCGAGACATGGAGGGCCGCATTATGTCACCGCTTGAAGAGCCCGGTTTACGACGCCCCGCGAACGCGACAACCAGCCGTCGCGACGACCCCTGACGATCGCGTCATGAACTCCGTATGCGACTCCGACCCGCTTCGCCCCGCCGGCCCGGAGGAGAAATTGATCACCGCGAGAAAACCGCGACAGGGAGCTGTCGCGATGCCCACGCACGCTGTGAGGATGGATAGAGAGATGCGACTGCACATTTACGAGAAGGAGCTACGCCGGCTGCTCTTCGACCTGCGCGATCACGACTTCGTGATCTTCGAGGATTCGCGAGACGCCGAGCGCTACGTCCAGTTCATGGTCCACGACTCGGCCGTGCTCGGCGAGGTGGGCTCGAAGCACTGGATGCCGGAGTCGAGCGGCCTGCGCAAGACCTCGGTCACCGCGCTGGGCTGCCTCGGCTTCGAGGGCGGCGGCCCGCACAGCAATTTCTCCCGCGACCATCTTCCTCATGACGCCCGCAAGCTTGCCTGCATGACCGAGCTGCTCTTCGGGGCCGCCTACGGTGATGGCGTCTGCGACATGCTGCCGATGATCCGGACGCGTGCGTCGAGAGAGGCCGACGCGCGCCCGGAGCAGTTGGAGTTCGACGCGTGACCTGGGAGTTCGCATGCACCTGACCGATGGCCGGCTGATCCTCAGCGCGAGCGACCTCACCGGTTTTCTCGAATGCCCGCACCTGACGCAGCAGGAGCTCGCGGCCACGCGAGGAGAGCTCGCCCGGCCCAAGCGCGACGACCCGGAGCTCGAGCTGGTGGCTCGCCACGGCACCGAGCACGAGCAGGCGCATCTCGACTCATACGCGCGCGGAGGCAAATCCGTGGCGCGCATCGAGACCTGGGGAGCGACGGTCGAGGCCTACCGGAAGGCGCGTGAGCAAACGCTCGAGGCGATGCGGTCTGGTGTCGACGTCATCTACCAGGCGACTCTGTTCGACGGCCGCTGGCTCGGCTACGCCGACTTCCTCGAGAAGGTGGATGTGCCGAGCGACCTCGGCACGCACAGCTACGAGGTCGTCGACACCAAGCTGGCGCGCAGCGCCAAGGCCGCGGCACTGCTGCAGACGTCGCTCTACTCCGAACTGGTCGCGGGGATGCAGGGCCGGCCGCCGGAGTGGATGCACCTCGCGTTGGGCGACGGGACGCGGCCGCAGTTCCGAGTCAATGACTACCGCGCGTATCTCCACCATGCCAAAGCGAGGCTGGAGGCTGTCACCGCCGCAGGCCCGATCAACACGTATCCCGAGCCGGTCGAGCACTGCGGCGTCTGCCGGTGGAACGAGGTCTGCACGAAGCGGTGGCGCGACGACGACAGCCTCGTCCTGGTTGCGGGCCTGCAGCGCTCCCAGGCACGCAGACTCGGCGCGTCTGGCGTCACGACCGTGGCGGCGCTGGCGGCAACCGACGCCGACCTCAGCGGAACCGGCATCGGCGCCGCGACTCTCGTGCGAGTCCGCAACCAGGCCCGGCTCCAGGTGCAGGAGCGCGAGACCGGAATGCCGGCGTATGAGCTGGTGCCGCCTGAGCGCCCGGAGCTCGGGCTCGCCCTCCTGCCGGCGCCGACCGAAGCCGACCTCTTCTTCGACATGGAGAGCGACCCGTGGGCGCAGGATGGGGGGCTCGAGTACCTGTTCGGCGTCTTCGACGCCGCCGGCGGGTTCAAGCCGATCTGGGCGCACGACCGCGCCGAGGAGAAGAAGGCGTTCGAGGACTTCGTTGACCTGGTCATCGGACGCCTCGACGCGAATCCAGCGATGCACGTCTTCCATTACGCGTCATACGAGCCGTCCGCGCTCAAGCGCCTGATGGGCCGGTACGGTACGCGGGAAGCCGAGGTGGACCGCCTGCTCCGAGGCGAGGTGCTCGTCGACCTGTATCGGGTCGTCAAGCAGTCGCTTCTTGCGTCGCGCGAGTCGTACTCGCTCAAGGCGATCGAGGCGCTGTACATGGGCAAGCGCGACGACGCAATCTCGGAGGCAGGGTCGAGCATCGTCGCCTACGAGCGCTGGATCGACAGCCACGACCAGGCGATCCTCGATGAGATCGCCGCCTACAACGAGCAGGACTGCCGCTCGACGTGGCTGCTGCGGAATTGGCTGGAGGAGCGCCGCCGGGAGGCGGAGAAACAGTTCGCGATCGCAATCCCTCGGCCAGTGCTGCAGCCGTCGGAACCGTCAGCCGAGCTGCAGCAGTGGGAGCGAGACATCGAAGAGCTGTCGGTGCGTCTGACGGACGGGGCTCCGGTTGCGCCGCCGCGCTCCGAGCGGGTCCAGTCAGCGCGGTGGCTGCTCGGCCAGCAGCTGTGGTGGCACCGGCGCGAGCAGAAGTCGGATTGGTGGGGCTTCTACGAGCGGCTGAAGATGACAGAGGAGGAGCTCATCGCCGACTCCGAGTCGATCGGCGGCCTCGATTATTACGGCACGGACGGACCCTACAAGCACTCGCTGCTGCACCGATACCGGTTCCCGCCGCAGGACCACAAGCTGTCTGTTGGCACTCCGCCGGTCGACCCGCGGACGAAGAAATCCGCCGGCGAGGTCCACGAGATCGACAACGTCGCCGGCTGGATCGTTCTACGGCGCGGGAAGGGGTCGCAGGTTCCTCATCCCAACGCCCTCATTCCACCGACGCCGATCGAGGACCGCGCCCTTCGCGATGCGATCCGGCGAGTCGCGGAATCGGCGGCCGGAAATGACATCAAAGGCCACGGACCGTACCGCGCGATTCGCGACCTGCTGCTCCTGGCGCCGCCGCGGTCCGACGACTCCTACCTCGCGATCCAGGGCCCGCCAGGCACTGGCAAGACGACCCTGGGCGCCGAGATGATCGTGGACCGGCTGGTCGCCGGCCGCCGCGTCGGGATCACCGCCATCAGCCACAAGGTGATCGGGAACCTGCTAGATGCCGTGTGCCGCGAAGCAGAGCGCCGCGGTTTCGCGCTGCGGGCGATGCAGAAGGCAGACGAGGACCAGCGCTGCCGGTCAGAAGTGGTCAAGTGCACCGGCAGTAACGCCGATGTCGACGACGCGCTGGCCGCGGGCGAGGTCGACCTGGTCGCCGGCACGGGCTGGCTGTTCGCGCGCGAGGAGATCGAAGGCAGGCTCGAAGATCTGTTCATCGACGAGGCGGGCCAGATGTCGCTGGCGAACGTCATCGCCGGCGGCCGGTTCCTGGCAATGACGTGGCGGATGCACCCGGACGTGTGCCGATTCATCTCGGAGGTGGCGTACGAAAACCGCCTCGAGTCCGCGCCGGAGTGCTCGAGACAGGGAGTGGGGGGCGAAGGGGATCTGGCCGGAACCGGACTCCGCTACCGCCCAGTCGTCCACGCCGGCAACCGCACGTCGTCGATCGAAGAGGCTGGAGTGGTGGCCGAGCTGTTCAACGACCTTCTCGGCCGACCGTGGACCGACCGCAACGGCCATCAGCGCGACCTGACGATCGACGACATCCTGATCGTCGCACCGTACAACGCGCACGTTTCGCTACTGGCCAACCGCCTGCCGCCGGGCGCACGAGTTGGCACAGTCGACAAGTTCCAGGGCCAGGAAGCACCGGCCGTGATCTACTCGATGGCAACATCAAGTCCGGCCGAGGCGCCACGCGGAATCGACTTCCTGTACAGCCTGCACCGCCTGAACGTGGCGATCTCTCGGGCACAAGGAATGGCGATCCTAATCTGTAGCCCAGCACTCCTTGACGTGATCGCCCGCACGCCCGACCAGATGCGCCTCGCCAACGCGCTCTGCCGCCTCATTGAAGCCGCGACGCGAGCGGCAGTCGCCTAGTGTGCCCCTGCTCGAACGCCTGACGCCCAGATCATTGGCGACATGAACCGAGTTGCGCTGTCAAATCGGGCTGGGCGTCGGCAATCATCCGCGGCGGAGGGCGGCGATGAGGATGGTGGCGACCGCAACGTGCATCAGGGCCAGCGAGGCTTTGGCCGATACCGTGGTTCCCGCAACCAGGGGAAAGCTCAAAGAGATGACCAGAGCAGAGATTGAAATGGCAGTCCAGATTGTGATCGCGCGGGTCGACATCTTCTCGAGCGCGATGAGCAGGCCCAAACCTGCCGATGAACCAATCAAGCTGGCGATTACAACTAGTCCGACCCCGATGTCCTGGGCGTCAGCGTTTCCGAACCGGATGGCGAGGTGAACACCAAGAACAGGCACTGCGACGGCCCAGACGGCCACAGCAGCAAGCGTCGCTCCCAGAACACCGAGCGCTCGACTTGGGATGACATTGGTGGCGGCCGGCGTGTTGGCGACAGGGCGAGTGACCATCAGACGACTCCTTCTCATTGAGCGCCGGGAGGCGCCCATCGGCTAGGATTACTTAGGCGCCTAATATTAGGC
>VBGE01000019.1 GCA_005880345.1 Chloroflexota bacterium
CGAGGAGGCGCGCCTCGCCTTCGTCGCGATGACTCGAGCGCGGCGCCGCCTCTACATCACCTATGCCGACGCATACCTTCGCGAGGCAGGCCGGTCGGCCTTCCTGGACATGGCGCAGCCGGGGGGAGAGCTGCGCGAGCTCACTCGAGGGTCGTCGCGCCTGGCGCCCGACGACGTCCTGCTGGCGCGCGAAGCCGAAGTCCTCCTCGCCTCCCATCCCTCCGCCCTGACCGACGCAACGCTGACTCGAGCGCGAGGACTCGGGCTGGACGTCGCGTTCCTGGTCGATCCGGTTTCGGGCGAGCCGTTCGAGCCATATGGCGAGGGCCGCAACCCGGACGCGGTCGACATCGACCACTTCAGCCCGACCACGCTCAACGACTACCTGAAGTGTCCGCGCCTGTACTGGTACAACCACCACCCGGGACTTGTCGACGAGCCGCGTTCGGTCGCGATGGAGCGCGGCGGTTTTCTGCACGAGGTGCTGCAGGACTTCCACGAGCAAGAGCAGGAATGGCGCGTGCTCGAATCGGAGCAACAGCGGCGGTGGCTGGAGGACACGCTGCAGAAACACATCGAGGGCTACCTGTCGCGCATGGAGGGCGTCCTCGACCGCAAGCGCGAGGAGAAGCAGGTGCGGTCGCTGCTCGGCAACTACATCCGGTCGATCACCGGTATGCAGCACATCCGCCGGCTCGGCACCGTCGCTGTCGAGAAGCGTTTCCGGCTGCAGCTCGACGGCTCCGTGGTGGTCGGCAAGATCGACCGCGTCAACGACGTGGGCGACGGCGAGGTCGAGGTGGTCGACTACAAGACGGGTTCGGGCAAACCGATGCGCTTCGCATACGACATGTACTTCGGCCCGGAGCTCCATGACGTGCAGCTCGCGCTCTACTACCTGGCCTGCAAGGAAGGCGTGGACGACGAGGGCAAGCCGCTCGCGTTTCAGCCGCGCTTCCTGTCCCTGTGGTATCCGAAGGACTGGGTGTGGGGCGGGATGCGCCAGGACATCTTCAGCGTCGGGCACCCGGCCGGGCTGAAGGAGTACCGCGAGAAGCCGCTCACGTCCGACGACCTGGAGCGCAGCCGCAGCGTCGTGGTCAATGCGATCGAGCGCATCAAGGGCGGGCATTTCGAGCCGGCGCCTCGTGAGCTGCCGGGCACATGCGTCACGCGGTTCGGCAGCTGTCCGCATGCAGCGATCTGCTCCTACGGTGGAGCACCGCCGGAATGACCGCATTGCGTGTGACTGGAATCAGCGCGGAGCAGGCGGCCGCCGCTCATGCCGGCCCGGCAGGCGCGTTCCTCATCGCCGCGGGCCCCGGCACAGGCAAGACCTTCACCGCCACCGAGCGGTTCTGCTGGCTCGTCGAGCAGGGCGCGGCCCCCGACCAGATCCTCACCGTCACGTTCAGCGATCGCGCGGCCGAAGAGCTGCGTCAGCGCATCACTGCGGAGCTGACGCGGCGCCGTCCCGACCTCGGACCGCAGGCGCTCGATGGCGCGTGGATCGGAACCTTTCACAGCGTGTGCGCCAGGCTGCTCGACGAGTTTGCGTATCTCGTGAGCGCGCCGCGCGAGATGCGGGTCCTCGATGAGGTGGGGCAGCGTCTGTTCGAGCAGGAGCTGATGGCCAGGCTGCGGAGCGGGACGACGGCACCGTTCGATCCCGATGCCTTCAACGCGCTGACGGTCGACGACATCGACGAGCTTCTGAAGTCCGGCCTTCGCTTCCTGCTCAAGCTCAAGGGCCGAGGCATCAGCCCCGAGCGGTTCCATCACCGCGCACTCGACCTCCAGGCGGCCGCGCCGCCTCCCGGCGAGAGGACAAGGGGCAAAGGCGGTGAGAACGGACCGGACCCGGCATTGGCTGAGCGCGAGGCGATCGATGTGCTCTTCACCGTCTATCGCGCATATGAGGATGCTTTGCACGCCGAAGGACTGCGCGACTTCGACGACCTGCTGCTCGAGGTCATCGACGCCCTCGAGCGCGTGCCCGAATTTCGGCGACGGTGTCGCGAGCGCTTCCGGTACTTGATCGTCGACGAGTTCCAGGACACCAACCGAATTCAGCTCGACTTCATCCGGCTGGCGGCGGCGGAGAACTTCGGCAACGTCACGGTGGTCGGCGATGCGAAGCAGTCGATCTACGGGTGGCGTGACGCGGAGATAGACAACATCCGAAGCCGGTTCCCCGGCAGGCGCCTGCCGCTCACACACAACCGCCGCTCATACCAGGCGATCCTCGACTGCGCGACGGACTTCATCCGCCGGGACCCGGCCTTCGAGGGCGAGCCCGACCTGGTCGCCACACGCGGCGCCGGTGACGCTGGAAGGTCTGTGAGCGTCGTGATGGCGCCCGACTCGCGCACCGAGGCGCGCTCGGTGGCCGAGACCATCCGGCGCCTGCACGTCGGCGGCCGCGCTTTTCGCGACATGGCCGTTCTGTCCCACTCGGTCCGGATGCTCCCGCGCGAGTTTGAGGACGAGCTGCGCCGCCAGGGCATCCCGTACGTGACGAGTGGCGGTTCCGGGTTCTTCGACCGCCAGGAGATCAAGGACGTGCTTGCCCTGCTGCGCCTGACGGAGAACCCGATGGACGACGGCGCGCTGGTCCGGATCCTGGAGGGGCCGATCGTCCGGCTGCCCGACGCCGGCATGTACCGCCTTGCGTCGCGGCGGTTCGACAAGCCGGGCATGCGGCTGCGCGACTGCTTCGACGAGGCGATCCGCGATGGGGCGCCAGAGATGGATCCCAGGGTCGCCGCGCAGGCGTCTCGCCTGGTCCAGCTTACCGACCGCATCGGCCGCCTGCGCGACGCGCTGACGGTGGCGGACATCCTGAACCGCCTGCTCGAGGAGAGCGGATACCTGCGCTGGGCGGAGCTGCGGGCGCACCGGGACGGTAGCCCCCGCGCGCTGCTCAACCTGCGGAAGGTGTTTCAGCTGGCGGGTCGTTTCGAGCGCGACCTGGCCATGGCAGGGATCGGAGATTTCGTGCGCCATCTCGACCAGGTCATCGACGCCGAGCTGCCCGTGGGCGAAGCGGCGGAGGAAGGGAAGGGCGCCGAGGCAGTTTCCTTGCTGACGATTCACGCCGCCAAGGGCCTGGAATTCCCGGTGGTCTTCCTCGTCAACCTGCGACCGCCGCGGCCGCGCGACACGGAAAGGCTCTTTTTCGACCCGGACAACCTTGGCTTCGTCATGAAGAACTGGCACGGCGAGAGGCACCCGAGATTTGTCGAGACGTCTCCCGGTGCGCCGGCCGTCGCGCTTGCGATCGGTGAGCGCAGGCGCATCGTCTACGTGGGCCTGACTCGTGCGAAGGACTCGCTGTACGTGACGGCGACACGCGAGGAACCCTCGGCTCACGAGATTGGAGTCAATGGGCTCGACGAGCACGACCACTTCGCCGAGATCCTCAGCTGGGCCCTCGCCCATCCGGAGTCGGCGTCGGTGGTGGAGTCGGAGCAGCTCGAGCTGCCAGTGCCGCGCGCGACCAACGGCCAGGTGCACGACGACCCGTCTGTGGTGGCTCGCGCGCTCGACCGGCTCGAGCGCATTCGTCCTCCGACGGCAACGGCTGAGACAGCCGCTCCCGCCGCGATTGCGCTGAGCTTCTCCCAGCTGCACGACTTCGAGGTCTGCCCCGTGCGCTATCGGTTCAGCCAGGTGTGGGCCGTGCCTGCCCCGCCCGACGAGCTGCAGCCGCGCCATGTCCAGGCGATCGGGTCGACCGACCTCGGGGCGTCGGTCCACGAGGCCCTCGCGGCGTGGCACAACACCGGCGGTGAGCTTCTGGACCTTTATCGGGGACCTGACTTGGGCCGCGAGATGCTGGCTCTCTACCTCGCCCATCCCCTGGCCAAGGCTCCGACCCTGGCCGTGGAGGCAGGCTTCAACATGGCGATCGGCAGCACGCGGATTCGCGGCGTTGTCGACCGGGTGTGCGAAGTCGACGGCTCCCCGGTGCTGATCGACTTCAAGACGAACGCCACGCTCGACACCGCGCTGATGGAGGCGTACTCGCTGCAGCTGCGCATCTATGGCGTCGCGGCGCGGCGAGGCCTGCTGCCGGGAGGGCGCAGCCCCCGGCTCTTGCTGTTCGACCTGCGGCGGGGCGAGGTGCACGAGGTTGCGAATGACGACGCTCTCGTCGAGGAGCGCGTGCTCGAGGCGGCGGCCCGCATCTCAGCCGGGGACTTTCACATTGGTCCCGAGCACTCGAAAAGGCCTTGCAACCTGTGCGCGTACCGTCCCATCTGCAGCGATGCGCGAAAAGTACTTTGAGCGGCGCCAGATCAAAGAGGCGATTGCTTTCGCCGAGGCCGGCGGCATCGCCGTGCACCGCAACTTCGACACCTATCACGGCTCGACGATCCGAGGCCTGAGGCGCGAGAAGCCGTTCCTGCACGTTATCGGCCTGCGTCCTGTGCTCGAAGAGTGGGGCCGCCTCCATGGGCTGCGCAGCGAGTGGATTCAGCCGGAGAAGCGCCGCAAGGTCGCGCACTACGATGTCTTTGGGCCGCACGCGGAAGCACTGATCGAACGCCTCCTACCCGCCCTTGACGTCGAATGACGCAACGCGTTACGCTGCGTCATGAAGTACCAAGGAGGCATGGCATGAGCACAGATTTCAGCGACACAGCCACTGCGGTCGAGGAGTTCGCGATCGGAGCCGCCAAGAGCGCGGCCGAGGTGGCGTCGGACCCGATCGGCTCGGCGCGCAAGCAGGCACGAATTTTCGAGCGAAAGGGCACTCCCGCAGTGCGCAAGATCAACCGGCGACTCAACGCGATGATCCCCGACCGGCTGACGGTCTTCGGCGTCGAGGTCAACGGCAGGCTGCCCGAGAAGATGGCCATCAAGGGCTTGCAGCTCGTCAAAGGTCAGGCCCGCCGTCAGGACCTGGTGGGTGGCGTCGCCAAGCGCACGCTGCGAATCTTCAACGGCTCCTTCAAGACGATCGCCCGCACGGCCGGCCGGCTGGAGCAGGCGAGCGAGCTGAGCACGCACCGTCAGGCACCGGCGACGAGGCCGGTACGTCGCAGCGCTCGGTCTCGCTCGGCGCGACGCCGCGCCGCCTAGACACCGCTCATTCGAAGAGGCGCCCCGCTTGGTCGGGGCGCCTCAGCTTTTTCCAGTAGATTGCAGGGCGTGGTCGTCTGCACAGGCTCGATCGCGTTTGACTACATCCTCACCTTCAAGGGTCGTTTCAAGGACCACATCCTCCTCGACAAGACACACATGCTCAACCTGAGCTTCCTGGTCGACGACCTGCAGAAGCGCAGGGGCGGAGTGGCCGGCAACTATGCATACAACCTGGCCTTGCTCGGATATCCGGCCGCGGTGCTGGCGACCGCGGGCAGCGACGCGGCGGAGTACCGCGACTGGCTCATCGCGCAGGGCGTGGACTGCCGCGGGCTGCGTCTGCTCGATGGCGAGATCAGCGCCACCGGCTTCACCACGACCGACCTCGACGACAACCAGCTCACCGGCTACTACGGCGGGGCGATGTGGCGCGCCGGCATGCTGGGCCTCGATGACGGGCCGGCGGACATCGATGCGGTCATCATCGGTCCGAACGATCCGAAGGCGATGCAGCGGTTGGTGCGTGAATGCCGCGAGCGACGGATCCCGTTTGTCTTCGATCCTGCGCATCAGCTGCCGATGATGGAGGGCGCGGAGGTCACCGAAGGAATCGACGGCGCGTGGATCGTCATCGGCAACGATTACGAGCTCGAGCTCATCCAGCAACGGACGGGTCGTGACATGAAGGGGCTCCTCGACCTCGCTGAGATGGTCGTCACCACGCTGGGCCGGCATGGGTCACGCATCACCGGGCGAGATGGATCGGTTGACATCCCGCCGGCACCGGCGGAGCGCGAAGCGGACCCCACCGGAGCAGGAGACGCGTACCGCGCGGGCCTGGTGGCAGGCCTGCTGCGCGGCATGGATCTCGCGACAGCAGGCCGCGTGGCCTCACTGGCCGCGACCTACGCCGTGGAGCAGGTCGGCACCATCGAGCATGCCTACACGCACGAAGAATTCAGCGCGAGATGCCGCAAGTGCTTCGACGTCGACGTGGCGGCGACCCTATGGGTAGGTTGAGGCTGGGCTAGCATCGTGGCGACGTGGCGGGTATTGCGGTTGAAGTCCTCGACCTCCGAAAGTCCTACGGGTCGCTGCAAGCCCTCCGCGGAATCAGCTTTTCCGTCGCGGAGGGTGAAGTGTTCGCCCTCCTCGGCCCGAACGGCGCAGGCAAGACGACGACGGTCGAGATTCTCGAAGGATTTCGCCGCCGCGACGGCGGCCAGGTTTCGGTCCTTGGCTTTGATCCAGCCTTGGGGGACCGCCGGCTCAAGCAGCAGATGGGCATCGTGCTGCAGACCAGTGGAGTCGATCCCTACCTGACGGTCGCCGAGACGGTCGAGATGTTTCGCGGCTACTACCCGAAACCCCGACCGCTGAACGAGGTGATCAGCCTGGTCGGCCTGACAGACAAGAAGGACTCGCGCGTCACGAAGCTTTCGGGTGGTCAGCGACGGCGGCTCGACGTGGCCATCGCGCTCGCGGGCGACCCGAGCGTCCTGTTCCTCGACGAACCCACGACCGGGTTCGACCCAGGCGCGAGGCGCAATGCCTGGGAAGTCATCAAAGGCCTCAAGGACCTGGGCAAGACGATCTTCCTGACCTCCCATTCGATGGATGAGGTGCAGTTCCTCGCCGACCGAGTGGTGATCATCTCCGCGGGCAGGATCGTGGCCGAGGGCACGCCTGACACGCTGGCCGGCCGCGAGAAGGCGGCCGCCTCGATTCGTTTCAAGCTTCCTCCAGCCTCCGAACTGCCGGCAGCCATAAGGTCCCAGGCCAAAGCCCATGGCGACTTCATTTCGATTGAGACGCAAGACCCGACTCGGGCCCTCTACGAGCTGACGTCATGGGCAGTGCAGGCACAGCTGACTCTCGAAGGCCTGGAGGTCACCCGGCCGTCGCTGGAAGACGTTTACCTGGAGATCACCGAAGGCTCCGAAACCGCGGGGGCGCCGGCATGAGCGACGTTCGCCTGGCCCTGCGCCAGGTCTGGTACATCAACAAGGCGTTCGTGCGGAACCCGGCGTCGCTGTTCTTCACCCTCATCTTCCCGCTGATGTTCCTGGTGATCTTTTCGGTGATCTTCGGCAACGGACGTATCGAGGTCGGCCCGGGCACCATCGTGAGGGTCGCGACGTTCTACGTGCCTTCGATCGCAGCCTTTTCCGTGATCACCGCCTGTTACACGAACATAGCGATCTCGCTTACCTTCGCGCGCGACTCCGGCGCGCTGAAGCGAATCCATGGATCGCCCCTGCCCGTCTGGAGCTATATGTTCGCGCGGATCTTTCACGCCGTCGTGATCGCCATCCTTCTCGTTGCCATCTGCGCCGCGTTCGGCGCGGTCTTCTACGGAGCGACGCTGCCCACCGCGACACTGCCGGCGTTTGCGTTGACCCTCGTGGTCGGCGCGGCGGTGTTCTGCGTCCTGGGTGTTGCCCTTACCGCGGTCGTGCCCAACGCGGATGCCTCGCCGGCCGTCGTCAACGGAACGATCCTGCCGCTGCTGTTCATCTCGAACGTCTTCATCCCCCTCCAGAACCCGCCGCAGTGGCTCGACATCCTCGGCAAGCTCTTCCCGGTCCGCCACTTCGCCGATGCTCTCATTGGTTCCTTCTTCCAGCTCAGCGGGAGCGGTCTCCATACCAATGACCTGATCGTCCTCGCCGCTTGGGGAATTGGCGGCGCGGTCGTGGCCATCCGGTTCTTTCAGTGGGAGCCGAGGGTCTGATGGCGACGATCTTCACGCAGATCATCGAGGGTCGCATGCCGGCCCGCTTTGT
>VBGE01000279.1 GCA_005880345.1 Chloroflexota bacterium
TGAATACACATTCTTCCATTTGCGCCGAGTTTGTCACGCCACTTTGAAGATGCTGGCTCGACGCAGTTTGGGTGCCATGAGGAGCCTGATGCCCTGGGGTACGAGCAGCCTCTCCAAACCGGAAAGCCCCAGCTCGGTCGCCAGGGCCAGGAGGGCGACCAGGATGGCGCCCGCGATCAGCATCGCGTTGTTCCGCTGGGCGAAACCGTCCACGATGTAGCGCCCAAACCCTCCACCCGCGATGAGCGCGGCCAGCGTGGCTGTCGCCACCACCTGGACAGCCGACGTGCGGACTCCGGCCATGATCAGCGGTACGGCGAGGGGTAACTCGATCCGCAACACCTGCGCCAGCTCTCGATAGCCCATGCCGCGGGCGGCGTCTCGAATATCGGGATCGACCTCGCGCAGCGCCACGTAGCTGTTCGTCACCATCGGCGGGATCGCCAGGGCAGTCAGCGCGGTAACGATTGGAGCGTCGCCCAGCCCGAAAACCTGGAAGGCCACGACCAGGATGCCGAACGAAGGGAGGGCCCGGCCGACGTTGGAGATGTTGATGGCCAGGTTGCCGAATCGGCCGTAGTGGCCGAGCGCGATTCCCACCGGAAGTGCGATGACCGCTCCGATCAAAACCGATTCCGCCGATAGTTGAACGTGCTCCCCGAGCCTCGTGGGGACTCCGTCCGGTCCCTGCCAGTGCGACACGTCGGTGAACCATAGCCAGACGGAGCTGAGCGTGCTCATGCCTGCCTCGCCCACGGCAGCGCGGCCCGCTGGCCGACTGCGAGCGAGAGATCCGCCACCAACGCAAGTGCGATGGTCAGGACGGTCGCCACGACCAGCGGCGAGTGGAAGCTCTCCTGCAGGCCTTGATTGATCAGCTGCCCGAAGCCTCCGAGCCCGATGACCGCGGTAATGGTGACGAGGCCGATGGTAGACACGGTGGCCACGCGAAGGCCGGCGAAGATGGACGGCAGGGCGAGCGGCAGCTGGACCTGCAGCAAGCGAGCCAGCGGCCGGTAGCCCATTCCGTCCGCAGCGTCCAGGACGTCGGGTGGCACGGCGTCGAGACCGACCACCACGTTGCGCAGGATGATCAGCACGTTGTAGCCGACGAGCGGGATCTCGGCGGTCGTCAGCGTATCGATCCCGGTGTAGGGGACGAGAAGCGCAAACAGGGCGAGCGAGGGAATCGTGTAGAAGGTGCCGAACCCGCCCAGCACGGGAATTCGCAACGACGGGTAATGCTGCGCGGCCACACCTAACGGGATCGCGATGACAAGCCCCGACACGACCGCAATGAGTGTCAGCTCGAGGTGCTGGCCAAACGCTCCGAGCACGTAGGCAACGTGCGCGCCGAGCCAGTCCCAGTTGATCCAGGGGTCGACGTAGTCCAGGAATACGCGGCCGGTCATTCCGATACGGTAATCGAGAAATCGCGGGTGAGGACTTGCGTCCTCCCCCGCGGGACCCCCTCCTGTTGCAAATCACGAATTGGAACGTCTGGTATGGAACGCAAGGTGACGGCCGAGATGAACTCGGCCTGCCAACCATGCCCGTCTGGGTAGAGCCGTGATCCAGCTGGAGAACGTGACCAAGCGGTTCCCGGGCGGCTCGAACGCGGTGCTGAATCTCACGCTGGAAATCCCCGACGCGCAGACCTGTGTGCTCATCGGTCCGTCCGGGTGTGGCAAGACGACGACGCTGCGCATGATCAACCGGCTCATCGACCCCGACATGGGTCGGATCATGGTCGATGGAGTCGACACCAAGACCGAGGACCCCGCGGCCTTGCGTTTGCGCATGGGCTACGTCATCCAGCAGACCGGGCTGTTCCCCCATATGACGGTCGGCGACAACGTGGGCACGGTGCCGCGCCTGTGGAAGTGGGACTCGGAGCGCATCAAGAAGCGCGTCGATGAGCTGCTCGAGCTGGTCGGCCTGCCGCCAGGGGAATATCGCGCGCGCTACCCGCATCAGCTCTCGGGTGGCCAGCGGCAGCGTGTCGGCTTCGCGCGAGCGCTCGCGGCTGATCCCCCGATCCTGTTGATGGACGAGCCCTTCGGCGCGGTCGCAAGACGGTGGTCTTCGTCACGCACGACATCGAAGAGGCGGTGCTCGTCGGCGACCGCATCTGCATCATGAAGATGCAGGCCCAGATCGCGCAGTACGACGTGCCGGAGCAGATCCTCTCGCACCCGTCGAGCGAGTACGTCATCGATTTTCTCGGCCGCAACCGCATCGCATTTCTCGCGGCGATTCGTCGCGAGGGCGCAGCAGGAGGGAACCAGGTTGCCGCAGGAGTTTGACGTCGTTTGCCTGGGCGGAGGTGTGGCGGGCGAGGCGATCACATACGGCCTGGAGGGCAGCGGCCTGACGCTCGCGGTCGTCGAGCGCGAGCTGGTCGGCGGCGAGTGCCCCTACTGGGGCTGCGTGCCGTCGAAGACTCTGCTTCGGTCGGCCGAGGTGCTGGAGGAGGCCGGGCGCGCACGCCGGCTCGCCGCCTCGCGCGTGGAGTGGGACGTCGATTTCCCGAAGGTCTCCAAGCGAGTCCTGTGGATGGCGCGCGACCTCGACGACTCACGACCCGCGGCGGCGCTTCAGGCCGCCGGGGCCAAGCTTTTTCGCGGCGCCGGCAGCCTGGTCGACCTGCGCACGGTGGAGGTCGGCGGCGAGCAGCTGGTGGCGCGCAAGGCAGTCGTCATCGCCAACGGCGGCACCGCGGCGATCCCGCCCATCGAGGGTCTGGACAAGGTCGACTACTGGACCAATCGCCAGGCAGCGGTCCCGCGCGAGCTGCCGGCGCGGCTCATCGTCCTCGGCGGCGGTGCGGTCGGCGTCGAGCTGGCCCAGGGCTTTGCCCGGCTCGGCTCGAAGGTGACCATCGTCGAGGCCGGACCGCGATTCCTGGCCCTGGAAGAACCGGAGGCAGGCGCTGCTTTGCTGCCCCACCTGAAAGAGGACGGGATCGAGGTCCTTGTCGGCGACGGCGCGGTGGCGGTGGAAAAGCAGGGGGCGGATGTCGTGCTGCACCTCAAGTCGGGCGCGCCGGTGTCGGGCGACAGGCTGCTCGTGGCGACCGGCCGCCGGCCCAACTTCGAGGCGTGGAAGGCGGCCGGCCTCACCCAGACCGAGCGCGGCTGGCTCAAGGTCGACCCCGCCACGCTGGCGGCACGAGACGGCATCTACGGCGCCGGCGACATCACCGGCATCGGCGGCTTCACCCATCTCGCCTACTACCACGGCCAGATCGTGGCCCGGCGCTTGCGCGGCGAGGATGCGCGTGCCGACCACACCGCCGTGCCCCGCGTCACGTTCACGGACCCGGAGGTCGCTTCGGTCGGCCTCTCCGAGCAGACGGCGCGAGACCACGGCCTCGACGTCGCTGTGGTGACCAGCGATCCCGGCGAGGCTGCCCGCGGCTA
>VBGE01000280.1 GCA_005880345.1 Chloroflexota bacterium
TGGTCTATATCTAGTTTTGTAAAGGGGGCCTCAACTGGAATGGTGATCTCTGTCAACGGTTCGCCCATCACGCTCGACATCGACCAGATCCTGATCTGGGCGCTGGTCGGGTTGGTGGCCGGGTTCCTCGCCAGCCACCTGGCGCTGGGCCACGGCCTTGGCCTGTTCTGGGACATCGTGGTCGGCATCGTCGGCGCGCTTTTCGGCGGCATCGTGCTGGCCGGCATCTTCCATTTCAACATCGCCGTGGCCGGCCATCCGATCATCAGCGCCATGATCATGGCCTTCATCGGGGCTGCGATCCTCTTGATCATCGTCCGGCTGTTCTCCGGCCGGGGCGCTCGGCGCCGGGCTTTCTAACCAAGCGCCTGGGGGCCGTGCGCTCCCAGGCGTTCTTCACCAGCTTCTCGGCCAGCGGCGGGCGCAGTCGCGACAGCCTGACGCTGACCCAGCCGAAGCGTCCGGTGTAAGCCGACACGGCAAAGGTCTTTGGGTCCATCGCGACCAGGCCCGCCTGGTCGTCGAGCGAAGCCTTGACCGAGACCAAAGATCCCTCCGGCGCTCCCATCGCGAAGATGCGGCCGCGGACGCGAAAGGTGGCCTCGCCCCAGGTCTCGAGCTCTTCCGCCTCGGGCTGATCGAGGCACAGGCGCCGGAACTCCGCGAACTTCACGCGGCCAATCATGACCATCCACCTCACGGTCCCCAACCGCGCCTCGCTAGCATTCGGGCCTCATGCCCGTACCCGAGCTGGACCAGGCGGCTATGGAGGCGGCGGCGGCGCGGCAGGGGCGGCTGACCAAGCCCGCCGGCAGCCTCGGCCGTCTCGAGGAGCTGTCGGTCCGGCTGGCGGGTATGACAGGGCAGCTGGATCCGCCTCTGCAGCACGCGGTCGTCTTCACGCTGGCCGCTGACCATGGCGTCGCGACCGAGGGCGTGAGTGCGTATCCGCGCGAGGTCACCCCGCAGATGGTGCTCAACTTCCTGCGCGGCGGCGCGGCCATCAACGTGCTGGCGCGGGAGCTGGGCGCCCGCGTCGTGGTCGCCGACATCGGGGTCGACGCGGAGCTGCCACCTCATGCCGAGCTGCGCCAGGTCAAGGTGCGGCGCGGCACCTCGAGCATCACGCGCGGTGCGGCGATGACGGTGGCAGAGGCGACTCAGGCGATCGATGTGGGGCGGCGTCTCGTGCTCGACGAGAGGCCGGAGGTCGTGCTCACGGGCGACATGGGCATCGGCAACACGACGGCGTCAGCGGCGGTGATATGCGCGTTGACCGGCCTGGATCCGAAGGCTGTGGTCGGCCGGGGCACCGGCATCGACAACGCAGGCTTGGCGCGCAAGGTGGCGGCTGTGGTTCGTGCCCTGGAGGTGAATCGCGGCGCCATCTCGCGTGGGCCCCTGGACACGCTGGCCGCCGTGGGTGGGCTCGAGATCGCGGGCCTGGTCGGGGTGATCCTGCAGGGCGCGGAGATGCGCCGGCCGGTCATCGTCGACGGCTTCATTTCCGGCGCTGCAGCGCTGGCCGCGGCCGCGCTAGAACCCAGGGCGACCGGCTACCTCGTCGCGTCGCACCGCTCCCAGGAGATCGGGCATGCCGCGGTCCTCGAAAGACTCGGCTTGCGCCCTTTGCTCGACCTCGACCTGCGTCTCGGCGAGGGCACCGGCGCGGTCCTCGCGCTACCGCTGGTGAGGGCCGCGGTACGCCTCCTCAACGACATGGCGACCTTCGACGAGGCGGGTGTTTCGGAGCGCGCATAATGGCCTTCGACAACTGAATAGCTCACTGGGCGCGGGAATCCGGTGCCAATCCGGAGCTGTCGCGCAACTGTGAGTGGGGAGCCTCCGGCCAACGGCCACTGAGACATCGCGTCTTGGGAAGGCGGCCGCGAGCGCATCGATCCACAAGCCAGGAGACCAGTCCCCGTGAGCGTCCATCCCACCTGCGCGGATCAGTGGGGGTGCCTCTTGCGGCGAGGTTTCCCCCGCGTGGTGGGACCGTTGCCGCGGGAGGTTGGCGCATGCGTACGCATGAGCACAAGGCCGGCGCGAAACCGGCCGCCCTGGTCCCGAGTGTCGTTGTCGTTGCGCTGTTGTTTCTCAGTGCCTGCGCGTCGTCGCCTGCGACGAGCAGCGCGTCGCCCGGCACGCGCTTTCCAGTCTCGATCGCGCAGCCTGGCGGCACGACCGTGACCATCGCGCAGCGGCCGCGCCGCATCGTGTCGCTGTCGCCGACGGCGACCGAGATGCTGTTCGCCATCGGCGCGGACTCGCAGGTCGTCGCGGTCGACGACCAGTCGAACTACCCGGCATCGGCGCCCAAGACGAAGCTTTCCGGCTTTCAACCGAACATCGAGGCGATCGCCGGCTACACGCCCGACCTGGTCATCGCCGCGGAGGACACGGGCGGGCTGGTGCACGGCATCCAGGCGCTCCACCTGCCGATCCTGATCGAGCCGGCCGCCCGGAACCTCGACGACTCATACCTTCAGATAGCGCAGCTCGGCGCCGCCACAGGCCACGCGACCGAAGCCGCGACGCTGGTGGCAAAGATGCGCTCGCGTGTCGGCGCCTTCGTCGCTTCGGTGGCCAAGCCTGCGCGGCCGCTGCGGATATATCACGAGCTCGACAACACCTATTACTCGGTGACGTCGGCGACCTTCATCGGGCAGATCTACAAGCTGCTCGGACTGACCAACATCGCCGACGCGGCGACCGGCGCCGCGCCCGACTACCCGCAGCTGTCGGCCGAATACATCGTTTCCTCGAATCCGGACCTGATCGTCCTCGCCGATACCAAATGCTGCGCGCAGGACATCGGCACGGTCGGCTCGCGACCGGGTTGGAGCGGGATCGCGGCGGTGAAGTCGGGGGCGGTGATCGGGGTCGATGACGACATCGCGTCGCGGTGGGGACCGCGGGTCATCGACTTCATGCAAGCCGTCGCGCCAAGGGTCCAGCAGCTCGAGAAGGCCGCCTGATTGCTGGGCGTGAAATGGCGCTCGGCTCCGCTGGTCGTGCGGGGGCTGCCGAGCCTTCCGGCGTTGTGGGCCGCTGTCGGCGTGGTCGCTTTCCTGGCCGCCTGCGCGGTGGGGGCGCTGATGGGTCCGGTCCACATCAGCGCCGGCACGGTGGTGTCCGCCCTCACGGGCGGCTCAATCGACTCGGGCCAGGCCAACATCCTGTGGTCGCTCCGCTTCCCTCGCGTCGTGCTGGGAGCGCTGGTCGGCGGCATGCTGGCCATCGCCGGCGCCGCGTACCAGGGCGTGTTCCGCAACCCACTGGCGGATCCCTACCTGCTCGGCGCCGCGGCGGGGGCCAACCTGGGCGCCACGCTGGCGATCGCCTTCGGGCCGGGCACGACTCTCATCGGCGTCAACCTGGTGCCGCTCGCCGCCTTCGCGGGCGCGGGCGCCGCGGTGGTCGGCGCGTACGTCCTCGGCCAGACGGTCAGCGGCCTGCGCTCCAACACGGGCCTGATCCTGGCCGGCGTCGCGATCGCGGCGTTCTTCAACTCCATCCAGATGTACGTGCAGCAGTCGCAGACGGGCTCGCTCCGCCAGGTGTACTCGTGGATTCTCGGCCGGCTGACGACCGCGGGCTGGGACGGCGTGTGGCTCGTGCTCCCCTATGTCGTTCTGAGCACAGCGATCATCTTTCTGCACCGGCGCCTGCTCGACGCGCTGATGGTCGGCGACGACGAGGTGGTGACGCTCGGCATCTCTGTCCGGCGCGTGCGCCTCATCGTGGTCGTGGCCGCCACGCTGGGTACGGCCGCGGTGGTCGCCGTCGGCGGCACCATCGCCTTTGTCGGCATCATCGTGCCGCACACGATCCGGCTCCTGGCCGGCCGCAGCTACACGGTGGTGGTCCCGTTGTCGATGCTGTTCGGTGCTGCGTTCCTGGTCCTCGCCGACACCGCCTCGCGCACCATCGTCGCTCCCGCAGAGCTGCCGATCGGAGTCATCACGGCGTT
Source organism: Chloroflexota bacterium (assembly GCA_005880345.1). Taxonomy (GTDB): domain Bacteria; phylum Chloroflexota; class Dormibacteria; order Dormibacterales; family Dormibacteraceae; genus 40CM-4-65-16. The sequence continues at coordinate 3,977 of VBGE01000280.1, forward strand.
CATCGGCGCGCCATTCTTCATCGTCGTGATGCGCTCGACGCGCGCGGCGACTCTGTGAGCGACGTCCGCCTGGCCGGCGTGTCGGTCAGCTATGACGGCGTGCGCGTGGTGCACGAGCTTTCGATTGATGTCCCTGCAGGCGAGTGGCTCGCGCTGATCGGACCCAACGGCGCGGGCAAGACCACTGTGCTCCGCGCGATCGCCCGTCTGGCGCATTTCGAAGGCGTGATCTCGATCGACGACCAGAACGTGCTGTCGATGGGAGCGCGCGACGTGGCGCGGCGCGTCGCGCTCCTCCTGCAGGAACCTCAGATGCCGGACAGCATGTCGGTGTCGCAATACGTGCTCTTGGGACGCAGCCCGCATCTCGGATACCTCGGCAAGGAAGGGGCGCGCGACCGGCGCATCGTCGCCGACGTGCTGGCCAGGTTGTCGCTCGACGAGTTTGCCGCACGCCCGCTGGGCCACCTCAGCGGCGGTGAGAGGCAGCGCGCGGCCATCGCTCGCGCGCTCGCGCAGCAAGCGCCCGTGCTGTTGATCGACGAGCCGACGACATCGCTCGACGTGGGGCGCCAGCAGGCGGTGCTGGAGCTCATCGACGAGCTGCGCAAGGAGCAGGGCCTGACCGTGATCGCCGCGATGCACGAGCTGACGCTGGCAGGGCAGTACGCGGATCGGCTCGCGTTGATGGCGGCGGGGCGGATTGTCGCTGTAGGTCCTGCGGCCGAGATCCTCACCGAGCCGGTCATCTCGGAGCACTATCGCGCCAACGTTCGCGTGGTCGCGATGAATGGGGCAGGCAACGCTGTGGTACCGGTGCGCGGATG
>VBGE01000388.1 GCA_005880345.1 Chloroflexota bacterium
TGCCGACACCGGTCGGACCCAGAAAGATGAACGAGCCCACGGGCCGGTTCGGGTCGGACAGACCGGAGCGGTTGCGCCGGACCGCGTTGGCCACGGCTGTGACGGCCTCGTCCTGCCCGATCACACGCTCGTGCAGGTTCTCTTCCATCTTGATGAGCTTGGCCACCTCGCCCTCCATCAGCTTCGACACCGGGATGCCGGTCCACTTGCCGACGATCTGGGCGATGTCCTCCTCGGTGACCTCCTCCTTGAGCAGCGGATGTCCCGCCTGCAACTGAGCGAGCCGCGCATTGAGCTCGTCGATCTGCTTCTGGATCTCGACGGCCTTGCCGTAGCGCAGCTCGGCGGCCTTGGCGAAGTCGGCCGCGCGTTCGGCGCGATCGGCCTCGCCGCGGACCTCTTCGAGCTTGGCCTTGAGCCCGCGGATCTTGGCGATGACTTCTTTCTCCTGGTTCCAGCGCGAGCGCAGCGCGGTGCGCTTCTCGGAAAGCTGGGCGAGCTGCTTTTCGATGGCGGCCAGGCGATCCTTCGACGCCCTGTCGGTCTCCTTCTTCAGTGCTTCACGCTCGATCTCGAGCTGCCGGATCTGCCGCTCGAGCTCGTCCAGCTCGGCAGGCATGGAATCGATCTCAGTACGGAGACGAGCCGCCGCCTCATCGATGAGGTCGATTGCCTTGTCGGGAAGAAAACGGTCGGTGATGTAGCGGTTCGAGAGCACGGCGGCCGCCACGATGGCCGTGTCCTTGATCCGGACACCGTGGTGAACCTCGTATTTCTCGCGCAGACCGCGGAGGATGCTGATCGTGTCCTCGACCGACGGCTGGTCGACGAACACGGGCTGGAAGCGGCGCTCGAGGGCCGCGTCCTTCTCGATGTGCTTGCGAAACTCGTCGAGCGTGGTGGCGCCGATCGCGCGCAGCTCGCCACGCGCCAGCGCGGGCTTCAGCAGGTTGGCCGCGTCGATGGCGCCCTCGGCGGCCCCGGCGCCAACCAACGTGTGCAGCTCGTCGATGAAAAGGACCACCTGGCCGTTGGAGGCCTCGATCTCCTTCAGCACCGCCTTGAGCCGGTCTTCGAACTCGCCGCGGAACTTGGTCCCCGCGACCAGAGCGCCGAGGTCGAGCGCGATGACGCGCTTGCCCTTCAAGCCTTCGGGCACGTCGCCCTGCGCGATGCGCTGGGCGAGGCCTTCGGCGATCGCAGTCTTGCCGACGCCGGGCTCGCCGATGAGGACCGGGTTGTTCTTGGTGCGGCGGGAAAGCACCTGGATGACGCGGCGGATCTCCTCGTCGCGGCCGATGACCGGGTCGAGCTTGCCATCCTGGGCCAGCTTGGTCAGGTCGCGGCCGTACTTCTCGAGCGCCTGGTACTTCGATTCCGGGTTCTGGTCGGTCACGCGCTGCGAGCCGCGGACCTGACGGAGGGCGCGCAGCAGGTTGTCGTGCGTCGCTCCGGTGCCCTGGAGGATCTTGTTGTCGGTCAACGCGAGCAGCAGGTGCTCGGTCGAGATGTACTCGTCCTTCAGCCGTTCGGCCTCTGCAGCGCCTGCACCGAAGCGCCCGAGCGCTCCAGCAGCGTGCGGGCGACACCCTCGTCCTGGCGCATCAGGGCAAGAAGCAGGTGCTCCGGCTCGACGGCCTGGTTGCCTGTTTCCCGCGCGAGCTCAGCAGCTTCCTGCAGAGCTTCCTGCGCCTTTTCCGTGAATCGGTCAAGTCTCACGCCTTGTTTATCCCAAGCCCTTCAGCCGGCAAAACCCCTTTTCGATGTCCCGTTTGCCCGTATTTTTGGCGCCATGCCTGAGCTGCCGGAACTGGAGGCGCTGCGGATCCGGATCGCCCCACGTGTGGAGGGGAAGCTGATCACCGCCGCCACGGTCAACCCGAAAAAGGCCCACCTGCTCCGCTACCCCGTGGACAATTTTGCGCTGGAGCTCCCGGCTCGACGCATCGACTCCTTGACCAGGAGGGGCAAGCACCTGGTCTTCGCGACTGAGCTCGGAGGGGGCGGCTCGCCGCGGTGGCTCGTGATCAACCCGATGCTGGGCGGCCGGTTCCAGGTCGCCTCGGCCGAGGAAGCCGTGCCGGCGACCGAGGTGTTCACGATCCGGGTCGAGGGCAAGGTGGAGCTCCGCTATCTGGATTTTCGAGACATGGGCCGCATCTACTGGGTCGAGGACTGCGCGCGAGAGGTGCCGGCCTGGGAAGGGCAGGGCCCGGAGGCGAACTCGGTGGCGTCGATGGGCCTCGACGTTTTTCGGAAGCGCTTGAGGCGTTTTCGCGACGATCCTGTGGGAGGCGCGGCTGCTCCCGCTGCGCCGCCGTGCGTCCCTCAAGCCCGAGGAGGAGGAGGCGCTGTACCACGCCATTCCCATCGTGCTGTCCCGCGCGGTCGAGGCGATCCTGGCCAACCCGAAGTACGAGGAGTCGAAGCAGGACCGGAAATTCATGGCGGTGCATGTGAAGGGCGGGCAAACGTGTCCGCGATGCGGGCACCGGATCAGCCAGCTGGGCACCAACCGAGAGCCACTGAACTTCTGCCGAGGCTGCCAGCTTTAATTTCCCTCTCCCCTCCAGGGGAGAGGGCCAGGGAGAGGGGCGACCAAAGAAGAACCAGCCTAAGACGCCCGCCGAGCCCCCGCCCCCGCCAGGTTCCCCGCAATCGCATCCAGCAACCGTTGGGACGCGA
>VBGE01000352.1 GCA_005880345.1 Chloroflexota bacterium
CCTGCATGGCAACCCTCTGCTTGCCGCCACAGGTGGTCAGCTCGACAAACGCGTCGGCCAGCCTCTGCTCCCGGGTCCGGTGGTCATGCGCGCCGCAAGGCTTGGCGAGCGGTTCGATGGCGGTCCGGAAGGCAATGCCCTCGGCCGGACCAAGCACCCCGCTCAGAATCAAGGAGCCGTCTTCCCATCGACTCATCGAAAGGTGCCGCTTCTCGTACTTCTCGAATTCGTCTCGGGCATAGCTGTCGGGATCGACTGCATGCCGGTAGTGCAGGCACTTGAAGTGGCCTCCATAGCCTGCACGCTCTCGACCAGCTCACTGGCTTTCTCGCCTACCGTGGCACGGTCGTAGACGGCGTTGCTAGTCAGGTGGCAGTTGATGCGGATCCAGTCATAAGGAGTGGCCGAGCCGTCTTCCTCCCACTCGTCGGACTCCACGAAGGCCGCCATCAAGTGAGACTGCTGCAGCAGCAGTACGTCGATCTGGTGCTGGCCAGCCTTCAGCTGTTCGCCCAGACTGGTGCTGGAAGCTGTCTGGAGCATGAGAAAATGATACCAAACAAAAGTACGATTGTCAAGCAATAATCGATGTTTTTACTCTCAACGGGCACCGCAACTAGCCTCCAGGCAGCTCACTCCCACCACTCTTCCCAGTCCAAAACACGTCACCGTGTCTCTAGACGTCGCATTAGCAACCCGACCCACAAGCCCTAGAGAGCAATTGCGCAGCACCCACAAAATCTAGTTACACGCAGGTCTGTGAGCCGATATAATCCCCGCAACCCGCCAGTCGTCCATCCCCACGTTCCAGGAGGCGTTCCAGCACCCTTTGCCGCGGCGGAAGAAAACCGTCGGTCTCGACCTGGGCACATCCCGGGTCGCCGTGGTCATCGCAGAGTCTGACGAGCCGGGAGCTCCCGTGAGCATCCTCGGCGTTGGGGAAAGCCCTTCCGAAGGCCTGCGCAAAGGCGTGGTCGTCAACCTCGAGAAGACCATCAACTCCATCCAGGCCGCGATGGTGTCCGCGGAGCGCATGGCCGGCCAGCGCATCGAGTCGGTCGTCGTCTCCCTCGGCGGCACCCACCTCTGGAGCCAGAACTCCACCGGCGTAGTCGCCGTCGCCCACCCCGACCATGAGATCGGCGACGACGACATTCAGCGTGTGGTCGAGGCCAGCAAGGCGATCAGCGTCGCCAGCGACCGCCAGGTCATCCACGTCATCCCCCGCGCCTACACCGTCGATGGCCAGGATGGCGTAAAGGACGCAATCGGCATGACCGGCCACCGGCTCGAGGTGGAGACCAACATCATCACCGGCGCCCAGACCGCGATCCAGAACGTCATCAAGACCGTGCACGGCGCCGGCTTCGACGTCGAGGATGTCGTCTGCGCAGGGCTCGCGGCCGGCGAGGGCATTCTCACGCAGCAGGAGATCGAGCTCGGTGTGTGCCTCGTCGAGATCGGCGCGGGCACCACCCACGTCGTCGTCTACAACGACGGCAGCGCACGGCACCTGGCCGTGCTACCGGTCGGCGGCAACCACGTGACCAGCGACATCGCGATCGGACTCAGGACCACGCTCGACGAGGCCGAAGCCCTGAAGCTCAACTACGGCCACGCCCTGCCCGACGTCATCGACCACGCAGAGAAGGTCGAGGTTCGACAGGTCGGCGGCGACCGCATCCAGGCGCTGCCGAGGCGCTTCCTCGCCGAGATCATCGGCCCACGAATGGTCGAGATCTTCCAGATGGCGCGCGAGGAAGTGCGAAAGACCGGCTTCGACCAGCTGCTGCCCGCCGGAGTCGTCGTCAGCGGTGGCGGCTCCCGATTGATGGGCACGATGGATGCCGCGCAATCGGTGTTCAACACTTCCGCGAGGCTCGGTCAGCCCGTCGGGCTGGTCGGTCTGGCCGACAAAGCACACGGACCGTCGTTCGCCGTCGCGGCCGGCCTGGTGAAGTGGGGTGCGCGCGCTCGCAGCGACTACAGCAACACGCGCCAGCCGGTCACCTTCGGCAACACGTATCAAAAAACAGTGAGGTGGCTGCGAGATTTTTTCTAGAGAGAACACCAAAAGTCAGCTTGAGCTCGCCATGGCCAGAGCACATTCGAAGGAGGATCACCTGATCGTCATGAAAGAAAGCGAATTGCACGAGGGGCGAGCGCGGATCAAAGTCGTCGGCTGCGGTGGCGGCGGCGGCAACGCGGTCAACCGCATGATCTCGAAGGCCCTGAAGGTCCAGTTCATCGCCGTCAACACCGACAAGCAGGCGCTGGAGCGCTGCCAGGCCGACATCAAAGTCCAGATCGGCAACAAGATCACGCGCGGCCTCGGGGCCGGCGGTGACTGGACGCGGGGCCGCGACGCTGCCGACGAGAGCCGGACAGAACTGAGCGCCGTGGTCCAGGAATCCGACATGGTGTTCATCACCGCCGGCATGGGCGGCGGGACGGGCACCGGCTCGGCCGCGGAGGGCATCAAGGCCCTGCGTGCGCAGGTCGACGCGCTGATCGTCATCCCCAACGACCGCCTGGCCCAGGTGGCCAGCTCCAAGACGACGCTCGAGGAAGCGTTCCGCATGGCGGATGACGTGCTCCGCCAGGGAGTGCAGGGGATCTCCGACCTGGTGACTCAGCCCGGCGTCATCAACCTCGACTTCGCCGACGTCAAGGCGATCATGGAGAACGCCGGCGAGGCGCTGATGGGTATCGGCCACGGCGCCGGCGACAGCCGCGCCGAGGACGCTGCCAAGCAGGCGGTCAGCAGCCCGCTGCTCGAGACGTCGATCGACGGCGCCAAGGGCATCCTCTTCAACATCACCGCCGGCAAGGACATCACGCTGCAGGAGGTCCAGAAGGCGGCCGAGATCGTGCGCTCGGCGGCGGACC
>VBGE01000281.1:0-7440 GCA_005880345.1 Chloroflexota bacterium
CGGGCAGGTTGCGGCGCCTGATCTCGCCGATGGCATGGTCCATCATCCCGCCGAGGATCGGCTCGGCCAGCTGCGCCAGGCGTAGCGGGAACACCATCGCGTCGCGCCGCGGATAACGCGCAGTGCGGGTGATGAGGTTGGCGACCCACGAGGCCGGGTACTGCGGCGGCACAGGGGTGTTGATCCCTTTGAAGAACTCTGTCCCGCCGGTGACATACGGATAGACGACACAGACTTTCACCCCGGTCCCTGAGAGCTCTCCGCGCAAAGCGTGCGAGTAACCGACCACGGCGTGCTTCGTCGCCGAGTAGACCGCGGAGTAAGGCGACGAGCGGAAGCCCACGACCGATGCGACGTTGATGATCACGCCGCGGCGTCGCTCCAGCATCCACGTCAGAGCCGACTGCGTTGTGTTGATGACGCCCTTCAGGTTGGTGGCGATCAGCTCGTCGACCCTTTCTTCCGGCATCTCCTCGGCACGGCCCATCCAGCCGACGCCGGCGTTGTTGACCAGGACGTCGAGCCTCTCGTGGTCCTTGATCGCCGCCGCGATGAACGCCCGCGCCTGGCCGCGCTGACCGACATCGACCTGGCGGGCCGTGACCTCAGGCGCACCGGCGCGCCGGCATTCCTCAGCGACGGCCTCGAGCTTCTCCAGGCGTCGAGCCCCCAGCTCGAGCCGAGCATGGCGTCGGGCAAAGGCGAGAGCGGTCGCGGCGCCGATGCCGCTCGACGCGCCGGTGATCACGACGACCGCTCCCTTCAGCCGCACCGACCTATCATCGCCGTGACACTCCAATGAAGGCGCTCACATTCCAGGGCGAGGGCGACGTCAAGGTCATCGACGTGCCCAAACCTGCCATCACCGGCTCAGGGGACGTGCTGCTGCGGGTCACGCTCGGTTCGGTCTGCGGCTCGGACCTTCACATCCTCCACGGGCACACGCCGATGAACGCAGGCGCGGTGCTGGGCCACGAGTTCGTCGGTGTGGTCGAGGACGTCGGCAGTGAGGTCAAGCGTTTTCAACCAGGGGACCGTGTCGTCTCCAGCTTCTTCACCTCGTGCGGGCACTGCGCGTTGTGCCGCAAAGGCTGGTTCAACCAGTGCGTCGACAAGGCGACCTTCGGCCACGGCGAGTATTTCGGCGGGCTGGGCGGCGGCCAGGCCGAATACGTGGTGGTGCCGAATGCCGACAACACCATGGAGAAGATTCCGTCACGAATGAGCGACGAGCAGGCGATCTTCGTCGGCGACATCCTGGCCACCGGGTTTTTCGGCGCCGAGCGTGCGGAGATCAAGGCCGGCGACGTCGTTGCGGTCGTCGGCGCCGGCCCGGTCGGCTTGATGGCCACGATGTCCGCGCAGCTGTTCGGACCCGCCCGCACGTACGTGATCGACATGGTCGATTCGCGCCTGGAGCTGGCCCAGGAGCTGGGCGGCATCCCGATCAATGCGAAGCAGACCCATCCGGTGGAGACCATCGAGAAGGCGACGGGCGGCATCGGCGCGGACTCGAGCATCGAGTGCGTCGGGCTGCTGAGCGCGATCGACACGGCGATCCACTGCGTGCGTGGCGGCGGAACCATCTCCATGGTCGGCGTGCCCAGCGCGGTGCAGGGCGATTTCCCGTATCTGCGCATGTGGCTCAAATCGCTCACATTTCGCGCGGGCTGGTGCAACGTGCAGAAGTACATGAGGCCGCTGCTCGACCTCATCGAGGCGGGGCGCCTGCATCCCGAGGCGATCATCAGCCACCGCATGAAGCTCGACCAGGCGGAGGAGGCCTACCGGATGTTCGACGCGCGAGAAGCGACGAAGATCGTCCTCACCCCGTAACCACTGTCAGGCCATTGAGTCGAGCGCCATCAGGTAGCCCTTGGCCCTCTCCGTCAGCGGATAACGATTCTCCAGCTCGTGAAACTCCGGCCCATGGTCGCTGTGCACCAGGTGCGCCAGCTCGTGGACCAGCAGGTGGTCGAGGACCCAGTCGGGCAGCGAGGCGGCTCGCCGCGCGATGCGAATCGCGCCGTCTGTGAAGGTGCAGCTGCCCCACAGACGCTCCATGTCGGCGAAACCAATCGACCGCCACCGCAGGAGTCCGCCGAAGTGGCGCTCGTTGAGCCGCCGCGCACGCTCCTCCAGCCTGTCGTCGGACGGCCGCGACCGCTCCTCGCGCCTTTCGAGCCGGCGGGTCATGACCTCGGCCCAGTGCTGGCGCTCGAGGTGCGGCATGCCGGCAGGCACCAGGAGCTCGAGCACGCCGGCACGCATTCGGGCAGTCACCGTGCGCCGCCGCTTGCGTGAGGTGATGATCCGGACAGGCGGCATCGAGGCGCAATCCTACAATTCGGCGCGACGTGCCCAGAAGCCTCGTGATCGGAAACGGGTCCACGCTCATCGGGTTCGACGCGAACTACACGGTGCGCGACATCTACTTCCCCCGGGTCGGCGACGCCAACCAGACGATGGGAAACATGTGTCACACCGGCTTTTTCGTCGACGGCAGGTTCGCCTGGCTCGAGGACGGCGGATGGCAGCGCACGCTTGGCTACGCCCAGGACTCGCTCGTCACCGACGTCACGCTCACGCACCCCGGGCTCGGCATCACCGTCAGGTTCGAGGACTTCGTCGACCTGGCGCGCAACTGGCTCATCCGCAACGTGATGGTCACTCCAGCGGCGGGCTTCAAGGTCGGCCGCGTCTTCTTCCACTACGACTGGTTCATCGAAGGCTCGGACATCGGCAACACCGTCCTGTACGACTCGCGCCACCGCGGCTTGATCGCCTACAAGGCCAACCGATATTTCCTGATGGGCGGCCAGTCGTCCGACGAGTACGGCATCAGCACGTGGGCCACCGGCAAGAAGGGCAACGGGCTGGAGGGCACATGGGTCGACGCAGAGGACGGCGTGCTGGGCAAGAACCCCATTGAGCAGGGCTCCGTCGACTGCACCATCGGGTTCGACCTCGGCGCGGTCGCGGCCAACCAGTCGCGCATGCTCACGCACTGGCTGACCATGGGCACCCGCTTCAGCGAAGTTGCGACCTTTGGCCAGGACCTGATCGTCGCCAAGGGCCCGGACACATATCGCGGACGGACGATCACTTACTGGCAGGTGTGGTCGGAGAAAGACCACCGCCACATCGACGAGGCGTTGGGCCAGGGCGCATCCGACCTGTACCGGCGGAGCGTGCTGACCGCGCGCACGCACGTCGACAACCACGGCGCGATCATCGCTTCGACGGACTTCGACATCACGAAGTTCGCTCGCGACACGTACGCGTATGCATGGCCGCGCGACGGCGCTCTCGTGGCCAACGCCCTCGACCGCTCGGGCCATGAGGACACGACGCGCGCGTTCTTCACGTTCTGCCAGCAGTCGCTGGTCGAGGAAGGGTACTTCCTGCACAAGTACACGCCTTACGGCCAGCCGGGCAGCTCGTGGCTGCCGTGGGTCGACTCGCGGGGCGAGGTCACGCTGCCCATCCAGGAGGACGAGACCGGGCTCGTGCTATGGGCGCTGTGGCAGCACTACCGCATCCACCGCAACCTCGACTTCGTGGTCGACCTTTACTCGACGCTCATCGTGCCCGCCGCCGACTGGATGGTCAGCTACATGGACCAGCGCAACGGCCTCCCGCTACCTTCTTGGGACCTGTGGGAGGAGCGGTGGGGCGTCCACGCGTTCACCGTCGGCGCAGTCTGGGCGGGCCTTGATGCGGCCCGCAGCTTCGCCGACCTCTTCGGCGACGCCGGCGCCTACGTGCGCTACCGCGACGCCGCAGAGCGGCTGCGCGAGGCAGCCGACTCGCACCTGTACAGCACCGAGCTCGGCCGCTTTCCCAGGAGGATCACGGTCGAAGACGATGAGTCGATCACCGTCGACACGGTGCTCGACAGCGCCATCTATGGCCTATGGCGCTTCGGCATGTACCCGGCCGACGACAAGCGGATGGCCGACACTATGCGAGCGATCGCAGACCAGCTGTCGAACAAGGCAAACTGCGGTGGCATCGCCCGCTATACCGACGACTACTACTTCCGCGTCGAGAGCGACACGCACCTGGTGCCCGGGAATCCGTGGTTCATGTGCACGATGTGGCTGGCTCAGTGGTACGTCGCGACGGCGCGTGCGGCCGCGGACCTGGAGCCGGCGCGCAAGATCATCGACTGGGCCGTCGGGCACCAGCTCCCTGGAGGGCTGCTATCCGAGCAGCTCGATCCTCACACTGGGGCTCCACTCTCCGTCTCACCGCTGACCTGGTCGCACGCTGAGCTCATCGTCACGGTCGACGACTACTGCAAGAAACGTGACGTCCTGCGCCGCAGCGGCGACGGGCCGACCTGAGCGTGATGGCCACCTCAGCACTCGTGGGTGTCGGCGTGCTCGTGATGGGAGTCGTGTTCGCCCTGAACATCCGCCGCGCCGCGGAGAGATTCGCCGAGTCGATGCGGGCGTTTCCTCGGTGGGTCAAGTGGCCGATGACGGACGATCCTGCGGGCTACCGCATGCTCGGGGCGGTGTTCGCCCTGGCCGGAGTCCTGTTGGCCTTGACCCGCCCGGGCTAGAGCGGAATCTAGACGAAGTGGAGCTGAAGGCCGGATTTACTCCGGCCGTCTCAATGCGTTGCACGCCAAACGCCGCCAGGCGTGGAATGCAATGGAGGGGGCCCCGCGGGGGAGGCCTGCCTCCCCCGCGCTTTAAAGCGGGATGTTGCCGTGCTTGCGCGTCGGCCGCTCGACCGTCTTGCGCAGGCACAGCTGAAGTCCGCGAACGAGCTCGCGTCGGGTCTGGCTCGGCTCGATGACATCGTCGATGTACCCGCGCTCCGCAGCCACGTACGGGTTGGCGAACCGCGCCGTGTACTCGGCCACGAGCTCCTTCCGGCGTGCGGATGGGTCGGCGGCCGCGGCCAGATCGCGTTTGTAGATGATGTTCACCGCGGCCTCGGGCCCCATGACCGCGATCTCCGCCGTGGGCCACGCCAGGTTGAGGTCCGCCCCCATCTGCTTCGGTGACATCACCGTGTACGCGCCGCCGTAGTTCTTCCGCGTGATCACTGCAAGCTTCGGCACCGTCGCTTCCGCGTACGCGTAGAGCAGCTTGGCGCCGTGGCGGATGATCCCGCCGTGCTCCTGGTCGCGTCCCGGCAGGTAGCCGGGTACGTCGACGAAGGAGATGATCGGGATGCCGAAGGCGTCGCAGAAGCGGATGAACCGCGCGGCCTTGACCGAGGCATTGATGTCGATCGCGCCCGCGAGCACCTTGGGCTGGTTGCCGACGACGCCGACCACGTGTCCGCCCAGCCGGCCCAGGCCCACGATGATGTTCTGGGCGAAGAACGGCTGGACCTCGAAGAACTCGCGGCCATCGAGCACTCGCGACACGACCTCGCGCATGTCGTAAGGCTTGTTGGGCGACTCGGGCACGATGGTCTGCAGCTCCACGTCGGCACGCTCGAGGTCGTCCGCCGTCGGCACGAACGGCGGCCGCTCCGCGTTGGACAGCGGCAGATAGGACAGAAGCTTGCGCACGCCCGCGGCGCATTCCTGCTCGGTCTTCGGCAGGAAGTGCGCGACGCCGGATGTCGCGTTGTGGACCTGGCCGCCGCCAAGCTCGTCGAACGACACGGCCTCGCCGGTGACCACCTTGATCACCTCGGGGCCGGTGATGAACATGTAGCCCTGGCCGGCGACGATGAAGATGAAGTCGGTGATGGCCGGCGAGTAGACAGCGCCTCCCGTGCATGGGCCGGCGATCACGCTCAGCTGCGGGATGACCCCTGACGAGCGCACGTTGCGGAAGAAGATGTCTGCATAGCCGGCCAGAGCGACGACTCCTTCCTGGATGCGGGCGCCGCCCGAGTCGTTGATGCCAATGATCGGCACGCGGTTGCGGAGCGCGAGCTCCTGCACTTTGACGATCTTCTCCGCGGTCACCTCACCGAGCGATCCGCCGAAAACGGTGGCGTCATACGCGTAGATGGCCACCGGGCGGCGGTCGATCTCGCCAAAGCCCGCCACCACGCCGTCGCCGGCGATCCTGCGGTCTTCCATCCCGAAGCCCTGCGCACGGTGAGTCGCAAATACGTCGAGCTCGACGAATGAGCCTTCGTCCAGCAGCATCTCGATGCGATCGCGCGCGGTCGCCTTGCCTGCCGCGCGGCGCTTGTTTTCGGCTGCCGTGTCGGCGTGCAGCGCCTGGTACCGGCGCTTGCGGTACTGGTTGATCTTCTGCTCGGAAACCGAAGCCGGCTCGCGCTGCGGCGCCTCCACCCCTTCGAGGCTTGGCGTGGTGCGCCGGACGGGGGAGAGCGACCTGGGTTTGCGCGCTGCCATACGGCATATCGTAGGCGGCGTGCCCGAACCCCCAACTCAACTCGATCTCGACCGTTCGGTCACGCTCCGGCAGCTCCGGACGTTCAAGACCGTCGCCGACCTGAAGAGCTTCAGCCTGGCGGCGCGGCGGCTCCAGCTGAGCCAGCCCTCCGTCTCCTACCAGGTCAAGGAGCTCGAGGAGACGCTGGGTCTGCCGCTGCTCGACCGTCTCGGCAAGCGGGTGCAGCTGACCGAAGCAGGGACGCTCCTCTACGGCTACGCGCGTCGGATGCTCGACGTTCTCGACGAGGCCGCGGTCGAGATCGAGGAGATCCGCGGCATCAAGCGCGGCACGCTTCGCGTGGGCGCGAGCACGACCGTTGGGATCTATCTGCTGCCCGCCGCGCTCGGTGCCTTCAAGAAGCTGCACCCAGGGCTGGTCATCTCGCTGGAGATCGGCACTCGCGAGCGGGTGCAGGAGCAGGTCCTGCTCAACGAGCTCGACCTGGCCGTGGTGGGCCCGGCTCTAAACGACCCCGAGCTCGCGGTCATCCCTTTCCTGACCGACGAGCTTGTCGTGGTGGCGCCGGCCGGGCATCCTCTGGCGCGCAAGCGCGGCCTCAGCCTGAAAGATCTCGCCGCCCAGCCATTCGTCATGCGGGAGGCCGCGTCGGGCAGCCGCTGGTCGCTCGAGAAGGCGGCGCGCAAGGCCGGCGCCAGGCTGAAGGTGGCGATGGAGCTCGGCTCCAACGGCGCGATCAAGCACGCGGTGGAGTCAGGCCTGGGCCTCGCCGTGATCTCGCGTTACGCCTGCGCGCTCGAGTTCTCGAGCGGGCGTCTCGTCGAGCTCGACGTGCGGGGCTTTCCGATTCGTCGCGACTGGCACATCGTCCACCTGCGCCGGCGCAAGCTGCCTTCCTCGGTCACCGCGTTCATCCAGTTCCTGAAAGACATGACATGGCTCTCGCGCAACGGATCGCGCGGCCGGATCACGGCACCGACTGATTAGTCGATCGGAAATCACGCGCTGCCATCACGCAGACGGCAAAGAGCAGCAGCGCCGCGATCGTCCACAGGTTGGGGAACGGAAGCAGGCATGGCTGGCGCAGCCACAGCAGCAG
>VBGE01000281.1:7724-17777 GCA_005880345.1 Chloroflexota bacterium
GCCGCTGAGGCCGAGCGGGATGCACGCGATGATCGTCACCACCACTCCGCCACCGAACGCGCCGAACAGGAATGATTTCCAGCGCGTCCGGGCGCCGAGCACAAGGAGCGACGGGTAGAGCTTCAGCGACGCGGCGGCGGCCGCCAGCACTCCGGAGACTGCGGGACGCTCGTTGTAGGTGACGATGGCCGCGCACGAGAGCAGCAGGACAAAACCGCTGATCTGGCCGGCGTTGACCTCGGCGAAGAATGGCGGGCTGTAGAAAACGATCGCCCAGAACACCGCTGTCTCCAGCGTTGAACGTGTGACGAACCTCTGCACCAGCCACAGCGCGGCGACCGCTGCGACCGCGTCGGCGATCGTGAACGCCGGCACCTGCCACGAAGCGGGCAGAACAGTGAACGGCGCGCCGAGCATGGCGACCGCCGGCGGCCGGATGAGACCGATCACGGGCACCAGGCCCGTGTCGTGCAGGTGCTTCGCCGTCCCCGCGTAGATTGCTGCCGGGTCGTGCAGCCATCGGTAGCCGGCCTGCACGACCGAGAAGGCGTCAGGTCGCGTGTTCGGAATCAGGTTGTAGGCGACGTCGCGCACGAGCATCGCCGCGGCGATGCCCCACCACAGCAGCGGCCTCGCGAGGACGCGCAGAAGCAGAAGCCGCACGCCGCGCATGGTAGGGTGCCGATGCCCAAGTTCCCATGAAGTCGCAGCGGCGCCTGCCGCCGATCTGGCTCTCCGCCACTGCACTGACCGCGGCCATCACCGTCGCGTTCGGCGTGATCCGTTGGGTCGACCACTTCCTGAGCGCTCCCGACGCCGAAGACTTCCGCCTCCACCTGGTTGCCGCGCGCGTCGGGGTGCAGTACGGGTGGTCGCACATCTACGACCTGCAGCTGATGAAGGCGGCGTCGGCAGGGTTGGGCTCGGTCGGCAGCGTGGTCGACACCAACCACGTCTTCATGAGCCCGCCGCCGGCGGCGTGGATGGTGGCGCCGATCGCCGGCTTGCCGCTGCCGGCCGCTTACCTCCTGTGGACGCTCATCAGCGTCGCGGCATTCATGGCGGCGTGGTGGCTCGTCGTGCCGGGCTCGCGCCTGTTCCGCGTCACCGTGCTGCTCATCTCGCTCGCTCTGTGGCCGGTGCACTACCAGTTCTGGCTCGGGCAGTGGGTCGTGGCGACGCTTGCGCTCCTGGCGCTCTGCTGGTGGCTCCTCGAGCGCGATCGGTGGGTGCTGGCGGGGGTCGTGCTCGCGCTGTCGATGCTTTTCAAGCCACAGGACGTGCTGCTGGTCCCACTGGCGCTTCTGGTCAGCGGCCGTTGGAAGCCGGTCGCCGTCGCCGCGGTGACGGGCGGAGCCTTCGCCGCCTGGTCGCTTGCCTCGCTGGGCCAGTCAGGGGTTCAGAGCTGGCTCAGCATCGCCGGGCAGATCCACGCCGACCCCTTCCAGGCACCGATGACGTACTCCTCGCTGTTGGGCCGCGGTGCGCTGACGACAGGAGTCGAGGTGCTGCTCGGCATCGCGGCCATCGGTCTGGCCTGGCATCGCCGGGACCGCCTCGATCTCGTGATCGCGCTGGGCATCGTCGGCTCGACCGCGTCGGCGACCTACCTCCACGAGGACGACATCGCGATCCTGGTGCTGGCCGCCTGGCTGGTCCTGCGCTCACAGCCGAGCGTGCCGCAGCGGATGTGGCTCATCGTGGGCATCGCCGCGGCGCAGTTCCTGGCGATCGGGCTGCCCGTGCCAATGCTGCTGTGGGAACCGGTATGGATCGGGATGCTCGGGCTCGAGCCGTGGCTACGCCGCCGCGATCAGACGGTGCCGAACTCCCTGACGGTCACGCCCAGCTCCTTGAGCGCGGAGAAGTCCGGGTGAGGATCCTGGTGCACAAGGCTGATCACGCTGTCGCTGCGGTAGCCGACGCGTAGCCGAGCCAGCTCCGCCGTCTTCAGGCCGAGCCAGACTGCCTGCCACGGGACGCTGAGGAAACGCGGCTGCCGCCCCTGTCGCCGGCCGAGCTCGGCCACGAGCTCCCGCATCGTCCAGCAGCGAGGCGACGCGGCGACAACGGGCCTGGCTGGCCGTCGCAGCTCGCCGCCGGCCATCTGGCTGATCAGTGCGTACAGGTCGTCGATGTGGATCAGGTACTGGCAATAGTGGCCATCACCGATCTGCGGCACCAGCGAAGCTCGCGCACTCCGCACGAGGCTGCCGTACATGCCGCCGGAGCGTGCGCTCGTGTCCGCATAGACCAGACCCGGGCGCACGATGCACGCGCCGACCCGCTCGGCCCAAACCTCGATCTCGAGCTTCGCCTTGCCGTAAAGCGAGCGGCAGCCGGGGAAGGCGCTGATCGACGACACGGCAACGATGCGTTTCACGCCTCCGGCGACCGCGGCGCCGAGAAGCTTGCGCGTGCCCTCGACGTTGACCCGGTGGATCTCCGACCATGTCACCGGCGAAAAGTCGTACGCGCAGTGGACGAGCGCGTCGATCTCGCGCGAGCTGAACTCGTCGGGCTTGACCTCGTCGCCCAGGCGAAACATGACATCGCCGGCGCCGGAGCTCGACAGCCTGGTCACATGCCGCCCGTCGCGAGCGAAGCGCTCCGCAAGTTGCGAACCCACGAAACCGGACGTGCCGGTCAGCGCAACGTTCGTCACGTGACGGCGGTGCCGATCCGGTGCGCGTTGGCCATCACGCTCAACGTGATGGTGGTCGCGGGCAGGGTCGGAAAGGTGCTCGAGTCGACAAGATGCACGCGCGTGAAACCGTGTGGCCGTCCAATGACATCCGTTTCCAGGCTTCGGGGTCGAGAGCGCATGGGGAACGTCCCGCCGGTGTGAAAGCCGCGCCCGGGTTTGCCGACGCGCATCGCCGGCGAAACGGGCATGGCGCGCATCGCGTCGCGCTCGGCCCACAGCCGCCGGCGCAGGGCGGCGAGCGCAGGCTGGGTTTTGCGATTTGGCTCAACCGCGATGGATAGCCGGCCGTCGCGCGACAGGCTCACGTTGAGGCCGGGCGACAGGTCGGAGTGCAGATAGCCCTGGATCAACAGCAGCCGGCCTAGGACCGCGCGTGAGGCGATCGCGCCGAGCACTGGATCCGCGAAGCCGAGCATGTTGCGGATCTGCTCCCTGAACAGTTCGTTGTACGTGTAGATCTGCAGGTGTGCGGTTTGCGGCCCGACCGCGGGATCCAACACCTCGAGAAAGACCTGCGCGAGCGTGTGCAGCGCCTCGCGAGAAGTTTCCGTCTCGTTGCGATACCGAAGGAGTGGCAGAAGGAAGTAGCAGTTGTCGGCAGCCTGCACCGGCTGATCGAATGCTTCGAGGGACGCGAGCACGATCCTCGCTGTCGAGAAGACGCCGCACGCGAGAAACGCCTTGTCGACGGTGAGGCTGAACGGAGTTGGCCGGTCCACCGTCACGCCGCTGACTTCCACATGTGGACCGGTTTCGCTGATGCGCTGCACCAGGACCCCGGGCCGGTATGTGAAACCGGGGTGCTCACGCAGCCGGTCGAGGGTCTCGGTCGAGTTGTAGATGTAGCCATAGGGGCAGCCATAGATGCACAGCCCGCAGTAGACGCAGCTCGCGTCGACCGCCAGGCGCGATGCGCCGAACCTCACGCCATGCTCTTTCAGGCGCGAGCGGGCGGCTTCGAGGTCGCGCAGCAGAGAATCGGCCTGGCGGCTGGTCTTCAGCGCGTTGGCGTCGTCGCTGTAGAGGGGAAACAGCTCTTCGAGCCCGTCGCGGCGCGCGGAGTAAGGGATCAGGTCGAGCACGGCGCGGTAGTGCGGCTCGAGATCCTGCGCGGTGATCGGCCACCCGGCCATGTCCTCGGTCCGGAAGGGCATGACACTGGCACCCCACACGTTGCTCAGGCCGCCGCGCGCGCACGACGGCTTGCCCTCGGCGCCGTCGCGCGCCATTGGCATCGGCGCAGGCTCGCGATATGGAAACGACGAGCCGTACGCCATCTTCAATGGAATCCCGCCGGCCTCGACGCTGACGCCCTCGCGGATGAACCGCAGCGAGGCGGCATCCCAGCTTTGCGGGGATGTCGATCGCAGGTGCTCGACGCTCGCCTTCCTGTCGCGTTCCAGGTCGAGACCGGCGTCCAGCATCGTCAGATGGAAGCCACGGCGGAGCTGAGGCGGCATGCCCTGAGCAACAGGAGCTTTCGCAGCCTGCTGCTGGCGGTCTCGGGGATTCCCATAGCGATCGTCTACCTGTGGCAGGCGTTGATCCAGCCGCTGGTCTTCGGCGCCTACCTCGGTGACTTCCAGGAGAGCTACATGCGCGCGGCGCGAAGGCTCGCCGCAGGCGCCGACCCGTACGACCTGTGCCGTACCGCCGGGTGTCTGGAGCCGACCGGGCCGCAGTACGTCATGCCCCCGCCGCTCGCGTGGATGCTGCAGCCCCTGGTGTCGGTCGACAGCCACGTGATCACCGTCGCGGCGATCCTTGCCCTCAACGGCTGCCTCTTCGCCTTCATCTTCTGCGCGCTGCGCGCATTGAAGGTCGACGACTGGCAGCTCGCGGCCTTGCTCGCGTTGATCGCGCTCAGCTTCGAGCCGGTGATGGGCAACATCGACGAGGGGCAGGTCAACCTCATCCTGCTCGCGCTGTCCGGCGCGTGGCTCCTGGGTTGGGTCACGGGCCGGTGGTGGGGAGGTGTGGCGATCGGCCTGGCGACCGCGCTCAAGATCATCCAGGCGCCGGTCGGGCTCTTGATCCTGTGGTCGCGGCGCTGGTCGATGCTCGCCGCGGCGGTCGTGGCCGGCCTGGGCCTGTGGCTGCTGGCCGCGCCTCAATTCCTGTGGGAATACCTCACGTCCGTGCTGCCGGCGATCAGCGCCGGGACGGGACAGTTCGAGAATCACTCGCCCGGCGGCACCATCACGCGGCTCTTCGAGCCGGACACGTTTCTCGGCATCGTCCGCGGCAGCCCGCCCGCCGCCCGCGCAATCACGCTTGTCCTCGCGCTCATCGCTCTGGCGGTCACGTTCTTCGTCATGCGCCGGCCCGCCGGCGATCGAACCGGCCGGGCGCTCGAGGCCGCTGCGGTCGTCGCCGTGACGCCGATCGTGACCAGCTACTCGTGGGGCACGCACCTGGTGCTGCTCCTGCTGCCGATGTTCGTCCTCGTCGCCTGGAGCATCCGCCGCCGCGACTGGACAGTGCTCGTCCTGGTCGCCGCCGGCTTCCTCTTGATCGGCCCCGGCCACAATCGCTTCCAGGCCTTGCTCATCAGCGGGTACTCCAATCTCTTCGTCCTGCGCGTCCTCGCGGAGATGGGGATGGTGGGAGTGGTGGCCATATGGGCGGCCAGCCTCCTCGCGCTGCGCCGCCAGCGTTCACGGCCTGTGGGAGAATCTTCCTGATGGCACTCAACAACGCGGTGTCGTTCACGTGGGTCGGTCACGGCACATGGAAGGCCCGCAGCGCCAAGGGCAAGGAGATCCTCATCGACCCGTGGGTCATGAACAACCCGGCTGCACCCGAGAATCTCAAGACCGTCGACAAATGCGACGTGATCCTCATCACGCACGGCCACTTCGATCACATCCATGACGCGGTTGAGATCGCGCGCCACACCAAGCCGACCATCGTGTGCAACCACGAGATCGGGGTGTGGCTGGGCTCGAAGGGCCTCGACGGCGACAAGATCGTCGCTGCCAACATCGGTGGCCAGGTCGAGGTCGAAGGCATCAAGGTCACGCTCGTCCATGCCGAGCACACGTGCGGAATTACCGAGAACGGACACCTGATCTATGGCGGCGAGGCGTGCGGCTTTGAGCTTGGCAAGTTCGACGTGGCGTTCCTGCCGATCGGCGGCTTCTACACGATGGGCGTGGAGCGCGCGGCCAAGGCCGTGTCGCTGCTGGGCGTCAAGACCGTCGTCCCCATGCACTTTGCAACCTTCCCCATCCTTTCGGGTAGGCCGGACCAGCTGCAGGAGCTCGTCGGACCTGGCGTGAAGGTGCTGGACGTCAAGCCCGGAGACACCGTCTAGCCAGTTCAGATTCGGCAGGGAGGGGCTATCCTCTCGCCGGAAGCACGTGATTTGAGAGATGTGATCGGTGCCCCCGCCGCATGGCTGGCGCGCGCCATCCGCGACAAGCAGGTCTCTTCGCTGGAGGTCGTACGCGCGCACCTGGAGCACATCCACACCGTCAACCCACGGCTGAACGCGGTGGTCTTCGCCACTGCGGAGAGCGCCCTCAAAGAGGCGCGGAACGCCGACCGCCGCAACACGCGAAAGAACGTGCTGGGCCCGCTGCACGGTGTGCCCTTCACCGCCAAGGACATCTTCAACACCAAGGGCCTACCGACGACCGCCGGCCTGCGGATCATGCGCAGCCACGTCCCCGACCACGACGCGACGGTCATCGCGCGCATGCGCCGGGCCGGGGCCATCCTGATCGGCAAGACCAACTGCCCGCCGGGCGGCACGGGCGGGGAAAGCTGGAACTCCATCCACGGGGGGACACGCAACCCGTACGACGTCAACCGAACGCCGGGCGGCAGCAGCAGCGGCGAGGCGTCGATCATCGCGGCGGCCGGCTCACCACTCGGCCTTGGCAGCGACTCGGGCGGCAGCATCCGCATGCCGGCCAGCTACTGCGGCATCACCGCGCTCAAGCCGACGGCCGGCCTGATCCCGGTCACGGGCGCCTACGCCATGCCCGGCGGCCTGAGCGACCCGCGGAGCCAGGTGGGCCCGATGGCCCGCTACGTCTCGGACCTGGCCCTCGTGCTGCCGGTCCTGGTCGGGCCCGACGGCATCGACTCGGGGGTGGTGCCGGTGCCGCTGCCGAAACGGACCCCCCAGCTGGACGGGCTGAAGGTGGCCTGGTACGCCGACGACGGCATGGCAAAGCCGACGCAGGCTGTGAGCGCGGCCGTGCGCGCGGCGGCCCGGGCGCTCGCCGACCAGGGTTGCGCCGTGACCGAGGAGCGGCTGCCGTCGCTGACCGAGGCGTGGCAGGTCACCCAGGGCTACTGGGGCCTACGCCGCATGAGCCACGAGCGCATGTACAGGCGGTGGGATGCCTTCCGCAGCACCGTCCTGCGTTTCATGGACCGGTTCGACCTTATCGTCAGCCCGGTGGCGCCCGACATCGCGCCGCTGTACCGCGTCAAGCCGGTCGGCGACCACATGTTCAGCTACACCGTCCCGTTCAGCCTCTCCGGCAACCCGTGCGTCGTGGTGCGCGCGGGCACCTCGCCGGAGAACATGCCGATCGGGGTGCAGGTCGTGGCTCGGAACTGGAACGACCTCGTCGCCCTGCGCGCCGCGCGCGCCATCGAAAGAGCGCTGGGAGGTTGGCGGCCTGCTAGCGTGATCGGGTGAAGTTCCGCTACTCGCGGTGGGACGGAACCCAGAAGCTCGATGACCTCGACGCGGGCGACGTCCTCGACGCGCTGTCCGACGACCTGATGAACTACGGCGACCTCAACGCCGCCCTGCAGCGCTTCCTTCGCTGGGGGTCGCCGAACCTGCCAGGCCTCGAGCAGCTGCTGAAGCAGCTACGTGAGGCGCGCGAACGCGAGCTCGGCCGATACAACCTCGATTCGACGGTCGACGAGCTGCGGCAGCAGGTGCAGGAGGTCATCGACGCCGAGCGCTCAGGCATCGATCGCCGCCTGCAGGAGGCCACTCCGGAGGGCCGCAAGCTGCTGGACCGGATCGCCAGGCAGCGCAACGACCAGCTGGATCGCCTCCCAGAAGACCTCGGCGGCCGCGTCAAGGGACTGCGCAACTACGAGTTCGTCGACGACGAGGCGCGCCAGAAGTTCGAGGACCTGCTGCAAAAGCTGCAGAAGCAGATGCTCGACCAGATGTTCCAGGGCATCAAGGGTTCGCTGCAGCAGATGCAGGGCCAGGACCTGTCACGCGTCCGCGACATGGTGCGCGAGCTGAACAAGATGCTCGAGCAGCGCATGGAAGGGCGCACGCCCGACTTCAACGGCTTCATGCAGCGCTTCGGCGACATGTTCCCGCCGGGAATCAACAGCCTGGACGAGCTGCTGGAGCACCTGCAGAGACAGATGGCGCAGATGCAGTCGCTGCTGCAGAGCCTCAGCCCAGAGGCGCGGGAAGAGCTGCGCCAGATGATGGACGCGCTCTTGCAGGACGACTCGCTGCGGCTCGAGCTGGCGCGGCTGTCCGGCTTCATGCAGGCGATGATGCCGCCCTCCGAGCTGAGCGAGCGCTACCCCTTCTTCGGCGAGGACCCGCTGTCGATGGGCGAGGCGATGGGCCTGATGGAGCGACTGCAGCAGATGGATCGCCTCGAGTCGCAGCTCGAGCGCGGCAGCTTCCGCCCCGACGACGTCGACCGCTCGCTCGCGCAGGAGCTGCTCGGCCCGGACGCCCGGCAGGCGCTCGACCAGCTGCGCCAGGTCACCGAGGTGCTCGAGAAGGCGGGCTACGTGGAGCGCAAGGGCCGCCGCCTCGAGCTCACGCCGCGAGGCATGCGCCGCATCGGCCAGTCGGCGCTGCGGGACATCTTCGACCAGCTCAAGAAGACGCGGATGGGCCAGCACCAGCTGTGGCGCGGCGGCGTCGGCACCGATGCCTCGGATGACCTCAAGACCTACGAGTACGGCGACCCGTTCCTGCTCGAGATGAAGGAGACGCTGTTCAACTCGATCGTGCGCGAGGGGCCGAAGGTGCCCGTCAAGATGGCTCCGCAGGACTTCGTCGTCCACCGCACCGAGCACATGACGCAGGCGTCGACGGTGCTGATGATCGACATGAGCCGGTCGATGTTCCTGCGCGGCTGCTTCCTGGCCGCGAAGAAGGTCGCCATCGCCCTCGATTCGCTGATCCGCAGCCAGTACCCGCGTGACTCGCTCTACGTTGTGGGCTTTTCCAACTACGCGGTCGAGCTCAAGCCGCAGTCACTGCCGCAGCTGGCGCTGAACGATTACGTGTACGGCACGAACATGCAGCATGGCTTCCAGCTGGCCCGCTCGCTGCTGGCCAAGCACCGCGGCAATCGCCAGGTGATCATGATCACGGACGGCGAGCCCACCGCACATCTGGAAGAGAACGGTCGCGCGTCGTTCGCCTATCCGCCGACCTACAAGACGATCCAGCAGACCCTGAGCGAGGTCAGGCGCTGCACGCGCGACCGGATCGTGATCAACACGTTCATGCTCGAGCGCGGGCCGTACCTGACCGAGTTCATCAACCAGATGACGCGGATCAACAAGGGTCGCGCGTTCTTCGTTTCGCCGGACCGGCTCGGCGAGTACATCCTGGTCGACTACGTGAGCGGCAAGCAGCGGCGGCGGGCCAGCGCCCGACGCGCGCGCATCGCGTAGTAGCGTTTAGGTCGTGGTCGCGAAGGGTGAGGTTGCCGTCGAACGGCGCAATCTCAGTCCCGCCGCCCTTTACGAAGAGGCGATCCGCCGGGATGAGGCGGCCATCGTCTCGACCGGCGCCCTGACCGCCGAGACCGGCAAGCACACGGGCCGTTCTCCGAAGGACAAGTTCTTCGTCAAGGAGCCGACCAGCCAGGACGCCATCTGGTGGCACCCCGGCAACCAGCCCATCACGTCCGCGAAGTTCGACGGCCTTCTGGCGCGCATGGAAGAGTTCGTCCAGACGCAGCCCGTCTACACGCAGGACGTGTTCGCGTGCGCCGACCCGCGCTTCCGGCTGCGGGTGCGCGTGATCACAGAGATGGCGTGGCACAGCCTGTTCGCGCGGAACCTCTTCATCCGGCCCAACGCCGAAGAGCATTTGAGCTTCGAGCCGGATTTCACGGTCATCGCGCTGCCGTCGCTGAAGGCTGACCCCGCCCGCGACGGCACGAAGAGCGAGACGTTCATCCTGGTCAACCTCGGGCGCCGCATCGTGCTCATCGGCGGTACCGGTTACGCCGGCGAGATCAAGAAGTCGATCTTCACCGCGCTCAACTACCTGCTGCCCGCCCAAAACGTGTTTCCGATGCACTGCTCGGCCAACACCGAGCAAGACGGCTCCGACGTGGCGCTTTTCTTCGGGTTGAGCGGCACCGGCAAGACGACGT
>VBGE01000282.1 GCA_005880345.1 Chloroflexota bacterium
GAGGATGGTCGGCCACATGCACATCATCGATTCGTACGCGGCCTGCGCGTCCGGCGCCTTGGACGATGTCAGCGCGCCGCCGCCCCGGAACGGCAGGTTGTAGTGCCGCGCCATCTGCGCGCTCGCGAGAATTCCCATCGCGGATTCGGGCGTGCCGAACGCCGGGCTGCCCGACTGCATGTCGGTGTTGGTGAGAAACGACCCGTAGACGCTGGGCGTGCCCGGCCGGATGAGCTGGACCAGGGCGATGCCGGCAAGAGCCTCGGCGGTCTGCTGGGCGACTGTCCCCGCGAGACCCATCGGCGACATCGCGCCCGCCATCAGAAATGGAGTGACGATCACGGGTTGGCCGGCTTCTGAGTACTCGAGGAGCGCACCCAGCATGCGGTCGTCATACCGGAGGGGGCTGTTGACGTTGATCAGGCTGATCACGGCCGGCGTCTTCTCGATGCTCTCGCGTCCGCCGCAGACGATGGAGGCCATCTCCACCGTGTCGCGCGCGTTCTCGGCCGAGATGACGCTGCCCATGAACGGTTTGTCGGTCCAGCGGATGTGGGAATACACCATGTCGAGGTGCCGCGTCCCCAGCGGCAAATCCTCAGGCTCGACCGTCGTGCCCCCGGCGCAGTGGATCTGCTCGACCGCCTGGGACAGCTTGTCGAAGTTGGTGAAGTCCTCGATCGTCGCCCCTCGGCGGCCGCGCTGCAGGTCGGTGACGAACGGCGGACCGTAAACGGGGGCGGTGACCACGTTGTCGCCGCCGAGGATCACGCTTCGAGCGCGGTTCCTGGCCTGCAGCTCGAACGTGGCCGGCGTCTTGGCGACCTGCTCCATGACGAAGGCCCGCTCGAAACGGACCCGGCTGTCCTCGACCCGCATGCCGGCGTCCCGGAAGAGGTCTCGGGCCCGGTCGTGGAGGAAGTCGATCCCGATCTCCTCCAGGATGTTCATGGCCTGCTCGTGAATCGTGTTCACTTCGTCCCCGGACAGCAGGTCGTAAGGCTTAAGGCGGTTCTTCCACACGGAGCCTCAATCTTGAACCGTCACCGCATGTGGTAACGTAGGCGCTGCCCATTGGGGCGCTAGGTCCCGCCTGGGGACCCCTTCTGACTTGACTTGATCCCCATCACAAACCTATCCAGCACAACCTTCAAGGCTCGCCTGGTATGAGCACGCCCATCCCCGGCGATGTCCTGCCGCTCTGGAACCCGGACATCCCGGGCGAGGAGATAGCGACCGGGCGCCTCGGCATCCGCATCCGCCCGGGCACCCCCGCGGCCGCCAAGGTGCTGGCCCTGGAGGCCCACGGCGGCGCCGAGCTGTTGCGCCAGCTGCTCGAAGAGCAGAAGGTCATCGACGGCACCTACATCGTCGTCAAGCCGGAGAAGCCGCTCGAGTTCGTCGGCCAGGTCAGCACCACCCTCCTGACCGGCAAGCTGGGCCGGACACCGATGGGCCTGGCCCTCGAGATCACCGACTGGCAGGAGCTCGAAGGCGCATACGAGATGGAAAAGAACCGCCTCCGGCTCGGATTCCAGGAGCTGCACATCGTCAAGGAGTGGGATGGCGACCTGGAGGGGTTCACCGCCGTCGTCCTGCGCGAGCAGGCCAAGACCCACCCGATGCTCGACTCCACGATGCGCTTCATCGAGCACCTGCGGGACTACCGCGAAAAGCTCGCCGAGGCGGCCGTCCGCCGCTACGAGGCCAGCGAGCAGTGGATCGAGTGTCCGAAGTGCGAGACGGAGGTACCGACATCCAACGGCATCCACTGCCCGAGCTGCGGTGAGGACATGCGCGGCGGCGAGTACGTGCGCGCCATCCTCCACCTGGTCGACGACGCGGACGGCCGGATCTACCGCGGCATCGACTCGCTGACGGTGCGCTCGGCCGGCTTCCCCGAGTACCGAGGCATGTCGCTCGACCGGATCCAGGGCTCCAACCTCTCAGTCAGCTTCCGCCGGTACGACCCGCTGCCCGACGAGGGCATCGTGCTGCCGACCGCGAGCGTGGAGATGTTCGAGGCGCAGCGTTCGGTCATCCGGCAGCTGCAGATCGGGAGCCCGCGCACCGGCGCGCTCGCCGCCGAGCTGGCCGACACCGGCTGGCTGGGCAGCCCTCCGCGCGTCGCGCTGGACGGCAAGAAAGCCCACCATCTGCCCGACCCCAACGAGGAGCAGGCCGATGCTGTCGCTCGCGTGATGGGCATGCGCCCGGGCCAGCTGTACCTCATCCAGGGCCCGCCCGGGACCGGCAAGACAACCGCGATCGTCGAGTCGATCCGTCGCATCCTGGCTCGCAACCCGAACGCCTCGATCCTCCTGTCGTCGCATTCCAACGACGCGGTCGACACAGGCCAGGAGCGTCTGCTCGGCTTTTCCCACGTGCGTCAGGCCCGCATCGCAGAGCCGGGCAAGGTCCCTCGCCGGCTGCGGCCGACGCTCGTCGAGGGCGACGACCTCGAGCCTTACAACCTGGTGGCCGGGACCTGCAACCGCCTGACCATCGACTCGCGATTGCGATTCAAGGTGTTCGACTGGCTCATCCTCGACGAGGCCAACAAGGTGCGCTCCAACGAGGCTCTGGCCCTGATGCCCCTGGCCAAGCGCTGGGTGATGATCGGCGACCTCAACCAGCTGCCACCGGTGATGGAGGAGGCGGCGTCCACGTTCACGGTGGAGCAGCCACTCGACGAGCTGGTGCGCGACGACAGCTTCTACGGCTGGATCTGGGACAAGGTCCCCGCCGGCTCCAAGATCATGCTGCCCCGCCAGTACAGAATGCGCGAGCCGATCGGCCGCGTCGTGTCGGACCTCTTCTACGACGGCAAGCTCATCCACGAGGCGCCACAC
The DNA here is from genome assembly GCA_005880345.1 of Chloroflexota bacterium. Lineage (GTDB taxonomy): Bacteria > Chloroflexota > Dormibacteria > Dormibacterales > Dormibacteraceae > 40CM-4-65-16. Next base: position 2,853 of record VBGE01000282.1, read on the forward strand.
CCGCGCATGCCGCTGCCGTGGCCGTTCGACCGTGAGCTGGTCTGGGTCGACACCGGCGCGCAGGACGAGTATCGCGACGCCCAGCGATCCGTGGCCAACGAGTTCGAGGTCGCGCTGTGCAAGGACATCACCTCGATCATCCGCCGGCGCGTGCGCAAGGCGAAGCTGGCCGTGATCGCGATGTACAACTCGCAGGTCAACCGCCTGCAGGGCGCGCTGAAGGGCATCGTGCCCCCCGACGACATCGAGTCGGTCGACGCCTTCGAAGGCCGTGAGTCGGACGGCGTGATCCTTTCGCTCGTGCGGTCGAACGATCGCGCGGCGATCGGCTTCCTCAACGACCCGAACCGGGTCAACGTGGCCATCTCCCGAGCCAAGAAGATCCTGGTCATCGTGGGCGACTCCAAGACGGTCATCGGCGGCGCGCCCGAGCTCTTCGGGCCGCTTTTCGAGCACTGCAAGGAGGAGGGCCTGGTGGCCGGGGTCGGCGCCGTGGTCACCGCCTGCCAGAGGGTCGGCATCCGCTCCCAGGTGCAGCGCCTTTCCCGCCCGCACCGCGGAGAACGGCGGGCCAGGCGGCGCCGTCGCGGCCAGCGCGTGCCCGCCGAGGGCATGCCGGCCAACGGAGAGGCCTTGTCGCCGAACGGCTCGCAGCCGCTGGAGCCGGCGGTCGAAGCGAACGGCGCGCCCGAGCAGGTGGGCGAGCCAGAACCGATCGAGGCTAAGACCGACTCAGAATCCTGAACCGCGCTTTAAAGTCTGGGGCGCGATGGGCGACCAGTGCGTGTTCTGCGAGATCATCCGGGGCGAATCGCCGGTCAGCCTGACCTATCAGGACGACACCGTCGTCGCCTTCATGGACGTCCAGCCCATCACGCACGGGCACATGCTGGTCTTGCCTCGAGAGCATGCGGTGCTGATGACGGACATCAACGAAACGGCGGCCATGCGCACGTTTCGGGTGGCGCGCAAGTTGGCCGCTGTCGCGCGGCACACACTCGGCGCGAGCGGCGTCAACTTGCTGGTGATGGATGGCGAGGCTGCTTACCAGGACGTGCCCCATTTTCATGTGCACGTCATCCCGCGCTACCCGAAGGACGGGTTTGGGTTGACTTTCCCTCAAACCTACGAGCACCCGCCGGCGCGCGCGCAGCTCGATGCGATCGCAGCGGCGATTCGCGCGGCGGGCATACCCGCTACGGCGTGACGGTGACCTTCAGGGAGTAGACCGCCAGGTACATCGGGCACGCCAGGCCCGGCGAGCAAGCCGGGCCGGAGTTGGACGTCACGGTGACGTCGCCTCCCTTCCGCGCCTCGAACGCGGCCAGCGTGACGCCGCGTGCCGCCGTGGCCGCCGGATCGACGATGGGAGCCAGGACCGATTCATCGCTCGACGTGGGATGCGACCAGTTGTTCATCCCCTGACCGGCGCGCAGCACGACCTCGAGCTTCTGGCCTACATGCATGGTGACTGTCTGATCGGTGTTGGTGGCTGTGACATCGAACCCCAGGTGGTTCGGGCTCGGGGTCGACGTGGCGGGCGAACCGAAGCCGGTCGCCCCGCATGCGACCGCCAGCGTCGCCATGGTGGCCAGAATCACAAATGTCTTGCGGGTAAACCCGGTAAGGATGTGACTTACTGAATGCAAATCAGTTACCGAAACGAGCCTCGTCGCATTGGGGTAACAGAGGGAGATAACATCGGCTGCTCAATGCTCAAAATAGCCGCCACCTCGGCGGCCGCCCTGCTTCTGGCCGCGTGCTCGGGCACGACCGCCGCACCTGCCCATTCACCCTCCCCCCTCACCGGTGGCCTCACGCAGGGTTTGATCGCGTACGTCGCCGACCAGGGTGTCGGCGTGCTCGACCCCGCCACCGGCAAGTCGACCATCGTCGCGCCGCTGCCGCCCGGGGCATTTCGTGTTGCCGGTCCGGTGTGGGCGTCGGCCCCCAACCTGAATCACCGCGTCATCTATTTCACCGTCCATGACGACCGGCCGCCCGAGAGCCGGACCTCGAGCGGCGTTGTGCCGTACGACTGGCTGTTTCGCGTCGACCCGTTCGCGGGGACCATAGAGCCGGTCGCGGCGTCGCAGGACTCGCAGAGCGAGGGTCCCTTCGGCCTGGTCGCCAACGATCACTACCTCGCCCTCTCGGTCGGCTGCTGCACCTCCTACGAGGTGGACGCCCTCGACCTCACCCGGGCAGCCGGCGGTCTGAAGACCCTCTCCAAGCCACCGGCTCAAGCGGCCTTTTTCACCGAGGGGCTGGCGCCGGGCAGCTCGGGCCTGGTTGCGGTGCGCGAGGTCGGGACGGGCACGTGGTACTGGCTGAATGCAGACGCGGGCGTGCTGAACCCGTTTCCTCTGTCGCTCGGCCCTGAAGATGGCCCGCTGGCGATCAGCCCGGACGGCACGACTGTCGCGGTCGCGCTACCCGACCACGGAGCCCTGATCGAGCCGATCAACAGCGGGCTGCCGATCGCGTCACAGACCCAGACCGCGAACCCCAGCGGGTCGGCCTCGCCGGCTGCCTCGACGCACCCGACCGCCACGGCGGCCGTGATTGCGCCCAAGCGAGTGAACTCCAAGCTGCAGCACCCGGACGGCCTGGCGTGGAGCCCGGACGGAAAGCAGCTCGCCCTCGCGGTCAACGGCGAGGTCGAGATGTACAACGCGGCAGCGGCCGACGGCGGGCCTGCCGGCAAGTTCCTCGCGGGCGCCAACGTGGTCGGGGTGGCGTGGTCGGGCCCGATGCCCAACCACACCGTCGCCATGCTCAAGGCGAGCCCGGGACCGGTGTCATTTGTCGACGCCCTCTTGAAATCGACCGCACTCCCTGCGGCGGCGGACACTCCGCAGAATCGGCCTTTGACGAAGGTCTATATCTGGCAGTTCGACTCGACCAAAACGTCGCCCGAGGAGGCCATCGTCGACGCCACACCGGCGGTGCTCGCGAAGTACCCTCCGCTGAGCGGCGGCGTGGTGTTCCATCACTGGGCGCCCACAGACACGTGGGCGCTGGTCGGCGGCTGCTTGCGCTATCGCGTGGTGGTCGGCGGCAGCATCCCTCCGACTGCCTCGACGGTCGGCCTCAGTGAGAACACGCTGTGTTCGGCCAGGCCGTCGCCGAGCCCGTCGCCCAGTCATTCCCCGACCGCGAGCCCGTCTCACTCTTAGCATCAAGGCGATGGAGTTCGACTTCCTCGCCAACCATGCGGACTCGCTGCCCGACAAGCCGGCATTCATCCTGGGCGACAGAACCCTCGATTTCGCGACTCTGCACCGGCAGGCAAGCCGTGTCGCCAACGTGTTCACGAGCCTCGGCTGCGTGGAGGGCGACCGCGTCGCGTGGATGTCATTCAACTCTCTCGACGGAGCCGAGATCGCGAACGGTCTGCGGCGCGCGGGCCTGGTCATCGTCCCGGTCAACTACCGGCTGCGCGGTCCCGAGATCGCCCACGTCCTGAACGATTCCGGGGCGAAGGTCGCCGCGGCCGGCCCAGACCACGTCCAGGCGATGAACGCGGCGCGCGCCGACGTGAAGGGCGATGTGACCTTCGTGGCGGTCGGGGATGAAACGCCCACCGGCTGGGTCCCGTTTCGCGATCTGATGGCTCGGTCTTCAGAGCAGTTCGAGATGGTGAACAACGGGTTGGGTGCGTCGATGATCTACACCTCGGGCACGACCGGCCATCCAAAGGGCGCGTGGCGGCCGAACGGTGTGAACATCGCC
>VBGE01000385.1 GCA_005880345.1 Chloroflexota bacterium
GAGCCGGTTCAGCTCCACCGCATACTCGAGCGGAAGCTCCTTGGTGAACGGCTCGATGAAGCCGTTGACGATCATCGTCTCGGCCTCGGCGCGCGGGATGCCGCGGCTCATGAGGTAGAAGAGCTGCTCGTCGGACACCTTGCTGACGGTCGCCTCGTGGCCGAGGGTCACGTTCTCTGCGTCGACGTCGTTGTACGGGTAAGTGTCCGAGCGCGAGTCGTCGTCGAGCAGCAGCGCGTCGCACTTGACGAAGGACTTGCAGTTGTTGGCGCCGGGATAGATCTTGATGTGGCCGCGGTAAGACGTCCGGCCGCCGCCCTTGGAGATCGACTTCGAGGTGATGGTCGAGGTCGTGTTCGGCGCGACGTGGATCATCTTGCCGCCGGCGTCCTGGTGCTGGCCCTTGCCGGCGAACGCGACCGAGAGCACGTCGCCCTTGGCGCCCGGCTCCATCAGGTAGACGCTCGGGTACTTCATCGTGATCTGCGACCCGAGGTTCCCGTCGACCCATTCCATCGTCGCGTCGGCGTAAGCCATCGCGCGCTTGGTGACGAGGTTGAAGACGTTGGTCGACCAGTTCTGGATCGTGGTGTAGCGGCAGCGCGCGCCCTTCTTGACGATGATCTCGACGACCGCGCTGTGCAGCGAGTCCGTCGTGTAGATGGGCGCCGTGCAGCCCTCGATGTAGTGGACGAACGAGCCTTCGTCGCAGATGATCAGCGTCCGCTCGAACTGGCCCATGTTCTCGGCGTTGATGCGGAAGTACGCCTGCAGCGGGACTTCCACACGCACGCCCTTGGGAACGTAGATGAACGAGCCGCCCGACCAGACGGCGCTGTTGAGCGCGGAGAACTTGTTGTCTGCGGGCGGGATGACCGTGCCGAAGTACTGCTTGAAGAGCTCGGGGTGCTCGCGCAGCGCCGAGTCCGTGTCCAGGAAGATCACGCCCTGCTTGGTCAGGTTCTCCTGCAACGAGTGATAGACGACCTCTGACTCGTACTGAGCCGAGACGCCGGCGAGGAACTTGCGCTCAGCCTCCGGGACGCCGAGCCGGTCGTACGTCGCCTTGATGTCGGGCGGCAGTTCCTCCCAGGTCTTCGACTGCTTGTCGGAGGCTTTGAGGTAGTAAAAGATGTTCTCGAAGTCGATCACCGAAAGGTCCGCGCCCCAGTTGGGCATCGGCTTCTTGCGGAAGATCTCCAGCGAGCGGAGGCGGAACTTTGTCATCCACTCCGGCTCGCCCTTCATCCACGAGATCTCTTTGACGATCTCTTCGTTGAGGCCGCGCTTGGCCTTGAAGATGTAGTCCTCTGGGACGAAGAACCCGTACTTCTCCTTGTAGTCGGAGCCGACTTCGATCTTCGGTACTGATGCCATCAAGCCACCCCCTGAGGCTCCGCGGCCTCTTCCTTGCCCCATTCCGCATACCCGGTCTTCTCGAGTCGCGCCGCCACCTCGGGCCCACCCGACAGCACGAACTTGCCGTCAACGAGAACGTGCACGTAGTCCGGCTTGATGAACTCGAGGACGCGGAGTCGGTCTCGTCGAGGATCGCGATCTCAGGCTTGAGGATCGCCATCTGCAAGATCTCGGCGCGCTTCTTCTCGCCGCCGGAAAAACCATCGTTGATGTAGCGCGGCAGGAACGAGTCGTCCATGTGGAGCACGTCGAGCTCGCCCTTGAGCAGCGAGCGGAATTCCTTTGGAGTCACCATCTTCGACTTGTCCTTCCCGTCATACCCCCGCTTGGAATTCAGAGCGGTGCGCAGGAAGTTGGCCATCGAGATCCCGGGCACGACCACGGGGTACTGAAGCGCGAGGAACATGCCCAGCCGCGCACGCTCGTCGGTTTCCAGGTCGAGGACGTTCTGGCCCTTGAACATCACAGAGCCGCCGTCCACCGTATAACCGGGGTGGCCCATGAGAGTGTGCGAAAGGGTCGACTTGCCGGAGCCGTTCGGGCCCATCACCGCGTGCACCTCGCCTTTGGAGATGCCCAGCGACACGCCTTTCAGGATCTGCCGTCCTTCGACGCTCGCTCGCAGGTCTTTAATCTCGAAATCAGCCAACTCTCTTCTCGTTCTCCTTCATCACGTATGTGCAGTCGTCCCCAGCCTCGGCCATCCAGGTCGTGCGCTTCACATCGGCGCCCAGCAGCCGCTCGTACATGTGCTGCTCGTTGATGCAGGGCAGCCCGGTGCGGGCGGCAACGTCCTGAATGGGGCAGTTGCAATGGCGGATGGCCAGGTCGCCGCCGCTCACTTCGACCACCTCGGCCATGTGCCCGTGCTCAGACGCGAGACGGGCGAGCTCGCGAACCCGCGATGCAAAGTCTAGGCCCGCCAATTGTGGGGCGTATTCCGCCTCGAGCCGCGCGGCCCGCCGCTCGAAAAACGCCTTCAGCTGCTCGTTCGTCATGAAGTCGACGAGCTCGCCGGTCAGCTCGCGGTGGCCGTCAGGAAAGTGTTCGCCGGCCAGCGGCGTCAGGCGGTAGACATTCTCCGGCCGGCCGCGGCCATGGGGCTGCGCTGAGGCGACCGTGGCGAGGCCTGACGACTCCAGCGACTCGAGATGGCGCAGCGCGCCTTGCTTGGAAACCTCAAGATGAGCCGCAATCTCGCCCAACGTGGCCTGGCCATGCGTCTTCAAGAAGGCGAGAATCACCTCGCGCTTGGACTCCACAAAGTTCAGTTTAGGAGTTTTTCAACAGAGACGTTGAAATACCTTCCGGCACGTCTGGCGGCGGCGGCGGCGGCGCTCATCGCGCTGTGGCCGTCGGCGATGCTGGCCGCGCCCGCGTGGGAGCAGTGGCAGGCCGTGCCGGCCGTTTTCGACCTGGCCGGACCCCGCGTGGACGGGTCGCTGGTCGTGGCCGGGTCGGCGGCGCTTTACACGCTGACGCCGGCCGGCGATCTGGCGCCTTTCGCGCGCGGGGCGGGCGGCTACCGCGACGATCCCAACACCGAGGCATACCTCGAGTCGTCGCCGGGCCTGCACGTCGCCGCGGCGGGCTGCGACTTCGTGCGCGACGACCTCTACCTTCTGCGACTGCACACCCCGGTCGGACTGACCCGCGTCGACGGTACGGGGCAGGAGACGGGCTCATTCGCCAACATCGATGCACCTGGCCTCAACGGCATAGCCTTCGACACCGCGGGGGCTTTCGACCACCGGCTCCTGGTCACCGCGCCGCTCGCCGGCAAGACGGAGCTGTTCGCGGTCGATTGCAGGGGCTCGAGCCAGGTGATCACCAAGACCGCGCCGCCGGTCGAGGGCGGGATGGCGGTCGCGCCTGAGACGTTCGGAGACTTCGCCGGCTCGCTCATTGCGCCCGACGAGAACAGCGGCTTGATCTGGGCCATCGCCCCCGACGGTTCTGCCAAGCAGGTCGTCAACCCTGGCCTGGCCAAAGGCGGCGACATCGGCGTCGAGTCGGTCGCGTTCGTGCCGCCGGGATTCTCGAAGGGCGGGTATGTGTATTACGCCGACCGCAAGAGCGCCAACACCCAGTACCTCGGCACGGACCACGTGTTGCGGCTCGCGAGCGC
>VBGE01000386.1 GCA_005880345.1 Chloroflexota bacterium
CTCAGGACAGCCCGCACCTGCGGCGGCAGCTCGTCCGGGTCCATCGATCGAACTCTAGCCCCAGCGGCCCTGCGGGCCACCTCGATGAAGTTGTGAGGAGTCATAACTGGGACGGGCTCGCACCCGGTGACGCCCCTGGTGAATTCGCAGTTGCGACTCTGTCGCGATAGACAGTAGGCTACGGAAGTGAGCGAGCGCCAGCGCCTGGCGGGCTTTTTCGGGGGCGTCGGACTGCTGCACGTCGCGGGCTGGGGCCTCCTTCTCATGTACGGCGCCAGCCATCCAGGGTTCCTGGCCCTCGGCGGCCTGGCCTACACCTTCGGGTTGCGCCACGCCTTCGACGCCGACCACATCTCTTGATCGCGGTGGCGCTCGGTCTGGCCGTGAGGTGGATCGTGCAGGGTGTCGTCGCCGACAACGGCGAGCTGAGGAACATCGGAGGTGCGATCGGCACGCTCGTGTCGGGCGCATTCCTCGTCCTGATCGGAGTCATGAACCTGGTCGTGCTGCTCGACATCGTCCGCGTCTACCGGAAGATGCGACGCGGGGAGTACGACCGCGACGGGCTCGAGCACGAGTTGATGACGGGCGGACTGATGACGCGCATCTTCGGCCGCATCTTTCGGGTGATCGACCATAGCTGGCAGATGTACCCGGTCGGTTTTCTGTTCGGGCTTGGCTTCGATACCGCATCGGAGGTGGCGCTCCTCGCCATCTCCGCCGGCGCCGCCGCGCAGGGACTTCCTTTCGCCGCCGTGATCTCGCTGCCTTTGATCTTTGCCTCGGGCATGTCGCTCATGGACACCATGGACGGCGCATTCATGTCGAAGGCGTACTCATGGGCCTTCGCGAGCCCTGTGCGGAAGGTCTTCTACAACCTGACGATCACCTCGCTCTCTGTCTTCGTCGCGCTGTTCGTCGGCCTGACCGAGCTCGCCCAGATCCTCATTCACGTGCTGGATTTGCAAGGTCCTGTGTTTGGGGCAATCGCAGGGTTCGACGTCATCGGCAAGGCTGGGCTTGTCATCGTCGGCGTCTTCGTCGCCACGTGGGCCGCGGCCCTGGTGATCTACCGAGTCCGCCGCATCGATGAGCGGTGGGGCCAAGCAATGGACAGGGTCGCCTAGGTTTCGACCGGCGTCGAGGATCGCCGGTGCTGTGTCGTCCACTGCCGCGAGAATAGGGTTCGCCCACATGGAGACGTTGGACTGGCACGGCGCCAAGCCGCCGCGGCGTGAGGCGCTGGAAGGGGCGTCTGTGCGCCTCGAGCCCCTGGACGCGCAGCGCCATGGCGACGACCTGTTCGCGGCTGCCGCCGGCGCGGACGAGACCTGGCGATACCTGCCTTACGGACCCTTCGCCGGCAAGGACGAGTTCATCCGCTGGTTGGAGGAGCGAGCGCCCATGACCGACCCGCTGGCGTTCGCGATCATCGACCGCTCCGCTCGCGCGGCGACAGGGATCGCGACCTTCATGAGCATGGTTCCCGAGCACGGCGTCATCGAGATCGGACACATCTGGCTCTCCCCGCGGCTCCAGAAGAGCCGTCAGGCCACGGAGGCCATCTTCGTCATGGCCAGGCACGCGTTCGACGATCTCGGCAATCGCCGTCTGGAGTGGAAGTGCAGCAACGAGAACGCCGGCTCCAAGCGCGCGGCGCTACGTTTCGGCTTCATGTTCGAGGGCCTGTTCCGGCACCACCGGGTTGACAAGGGGCGCAACCGCGACACCGCCTGGTTCTCGATCATCGACTCGGAGTGGCCGGCTTGCCGAGCCGCCTTCGAGGCCTGGCTGGCCAACGAGAACTTCGACTCGGCTGGACGGCAGCGCCGGTCCCTCGCCGATCTCCGAGAGGGAATACGAGCCGGCACCGGCTGATAACAGCCATTGGAATGGCCGCCACGAAAGACGCGATCGACGCGGCGCTGGAGCGGGGTCACACGATCGATATCACGACGACCGGCCGGCA
>VBGE01000389.1 GCA_005880345.1 Chloroflexota bacterium
GCAGCTCTTCGCGTCCTTCTATCTGATTGGCTTCTGCTGCGGAGCGCTGGATGTGCTCGTCAACGCGCAGGGGACGCACCTCGAGAACAGCGAAGGCAGACCGCTGATGAACGGGTTCCACGGTTTCTGGAGCCTGGGTGCGCTAACGGGGTCGCTTGTCGCCGCCGGCGCGGCCTACGCAGGCATCGCGCCACTGCAGGAATTCGTTGTGGTCGGTCTCGTGACAGTGCTCGCGTCCGCCTGGTTCCTGCGCGATCTGCCACATCTAGATGCAGTGGTTGAAGCCTCGCCTCGGCTTGGGTGGGCTTTGACAGGCGCGATCGCCGCCATCGCCGCCATGTGC
>VBGE01000283.1 GCA_005880345.1 Chloroflexota bacterium
GACAGCGCGCTGGAGGTGCTGGATCGGATCGGCATCCCGACCGTGCTCGTCGACTCCGAAGAATCACCCGCGCACCCGGCGGTCAACGTGGACGACGGAGGGGGCGCGCACGCCGCGGCCCGGCATCTGCTCGACCTCGGTCACCGCCAGCTCGCGATCATCATCCTGCCGCCGGCGCGCTCGCAGACCAACAGCACGCCGACCGCAGTGCGGCGCCTGGCCGGCTATCGCGCCGCGATCAGCGACGCCGGCGCGCCCGAGCCGCACAAGGAGGTGGCCGGCATCTCGGTGGCAGCGGGAGCGCACGCCTTCCAATCTCTGCCCACGGGCAAGCGACGGCCGACCGGGGTCCTGGCCATGAGCGACATGACCGCGATCGGCCTGATGTCCGCCGCGCAGGCGGCCGGCTTGCGTGTGCCTGACGACCTTTCCGTGGTCGGCTTCGATGACGTGCCGGCCTCGGCGTGGACCAATCCGCCGCTGACCACCGTCCGCCAGCCCATCGTCGACAAGGGACGGATCGCGGCGCGGCTCCTCATCCAGCGCATGAAAGGGAAGACCGTCGACTCGCCGGCGCCGCTGGGCACGACCCTCGTCGTCCGCAACTCGACGGCTCGTCCCAAGGAGGTGGTCGACCGGCAAACCCACTGAACCAATCGACCGGATTTTGCAGATTAAGGGGAGGACATAGAATTGAGTTTCAAGGGGCAGGGTTTCCGTCAACCCATATCGGTTTGGGGGAGTTGAATATGCGGCTGATTCGTTTCACGCGGATCCCAGTCATTGCCGCAGTGGCCGCCCTTGTCGCGGGCGCCTGCGCGCCAGGGGCCAGCAACCCGAATCCAACGGGGGCGGTCCACGGCGGTTCGGTCAGCGTTATCGGCGTCTGGTCAGACGGCGAGCTGGATTCGTTCAACGCGGTGATCGCTCCGTTCACACAGCAGACCGGCATCACGGTCAACTTCGAGGCGAGCCGCGACCAGGACGCGATCCTGACGACGCGCGTTGCGGCGGGCAACCCGCCGGACCTCGCGGCGGCGCCCAGCCCGACCCTGCTCACGCGCTTTGCCAACCAGAGAAAGCTCGTGCCGCTCGACAACATCGTCGACATGAACAAGATGAAGCAGGATTACGCCAAGACCTGGATCGACCAGGGCACGGTCAACGGGCACCTGGTCCAGATCTTCTCCTGGGCCTCGATCAAGGGCTTCATCTGGTACAACCCGAAGGTCTGGACGGCCAAGGGCTACACCCCTCCCAAGACGTGGGGAGACCTGATCAATCTGCAGACCAAGATGAAGTCCAACGGCGACACGCCGTGGTGCGTCACCGTCAACAGCGGCGCAGCCACCGGCTGGCCTGGCAGCGACATCCAGAAAGAGATCGCGCTCGGCCAGGTCGGCCCGGCCGTCTACGACAAGTGGTGGCAGGGCAAGCAGAAGTGGACATCGCCCGAGATCAAGGGCGCGTGGCAAAGTTTCGGCCAGCTTCTCGGCGCCAATGACGCCAACGTGTACGGCGGCGCCAACTACATCGTCAACACGGACTTCGGCAAGGTCGGCGACCCTATGTTCCAGAACCCGCCGAAGTGCATGATGCTCAATCAGGCGTCGTTCATCACCACCTTCTTCCCGAAGAGCACGGTCGCGGGCCAGGACTACGACTACTTCACGATGCCCTCCCAAAACTCGGCGAACGAGGGCGACCGCGTCGGCGCGGCAGACGCGTGGTCGATGTTCCACGACACGCCGCAGGCGCGCGCTTTGCTCAACTACCTGCTGACGCCCGAAGCCCAGGAGGTCTGGGTCAAGCGCGGTGGCAAGATCGCGGTCAACAACAAAGTCCCGGTAAACGACTACCCCGACTCGGTCAGCCAGAAGATCGCCAAGGACCTGGTCAACAACACCAAGGTGCTCAAGTACGACGCCGGCGACCTGATGCCGTCGGACATGAAGAACGCCTACTGGCAGGCAATCGTTGCGTTCATCCAGGACCAGTCAAAGCTGGACTCGATCCTGGCGAACCTGGACAAGGTCCAATCCAGCGCATACACGTCGTGAGTTAGAGGGGAGCGAGGCATGGATCTGCTCATACAGGACGTTCCGACCCTCGTTTTCGTGGTCGTCGCCGTGCCTGCGGTGCTCGCGATCTACATCGTGGGCACCGAGTACCTGGTCCGCCTCCTCCCCGACAAACAGCGCCCACGGGTCCGGCCCTGGTTCTGGGTCGGACCCGCCCTTCTGTTCGTCACCGCTTTCCTGGTGCTGCCGGCGCTCGGCACCGTGGTCACGAGCCTCCAGGACCACGACGGCAACTTCATCGGGCTCGTCAACTACCAGCGTCAGCTGGGTGACTTTCCGACCGGCGGCGCGTGGATCGCCATCCGCAACAACGTGTACTGGCTCATCCTGTACACGCTGTTCGTCCTGTTCTTCGGCCTGATCCTGGCGGTGCTGTTCGACCGGGTGCGTTATGAGAGCATCGTCAAGTCGTTCATTTTCTTGCCGATGGCCATCTCCTCGGTGGCCCTGGCAGTGATCTGGGGCTTCATGTATTCGTACCAGCCCGCCGACGCGCCTCAGACGGGAACCCTGAACTTCATCGTCGTCAACGTTTTTCACCAGGCTCCGAAGACGTGGCTCTCAGATCCAACGGTCAACAACTTCGCCCTCATCGCGGCGGCGATCTGGGGCATCACCGGCTTCGCCATGGTCATCCTGTCGGCCGCGCTGAAGGGCATCCCGGGCGAGCTGCTCGAAGCGGCACGCGTGGATGGGGCGGGTGAGCTGACCATCTTCCGGCGCGTCATCTTTCCGCTGATGATGCCGACGGTGGTCGTGGTCGGCACCACGCTGGTGATCTTCGCCCTCAAGGCCTTTGACGTCGTCTACGTGATGACCGCCGGCAACTTCCAGACGGACGTCCTCGCGAACCGGATGTACAAGCTGCTGTATCAATCGGACAATCCAGGGGGTGCCAGTGCGGTGGCGATCATCCTTCTGATTGCGGTGGTACCCGTCCTGATCTTCAATCTGCGCCAGTTCCGCGCGGTGGAGGCGCGAAGATGACCGCCCAGGCCGTCGCCCGAGAGGAGGTCGTCAGAGCACCCGCGTGGTCGCCTGCGTGGATCTCGCAGCGGCTGCAGAAGGTCCTGCTGCACGTGGTCGTCATCGGGCTGACCGCAGCCTGGATGGTGCCGGCGATCGCACTGTTCACCAGCTCGTTCCGGCACTTCGAGGACATCAACTCGACCGGGTGGTGGACCGCGCTGGCGCCGCCGTTCAAGTTCACAGTCGACAACTACGCCAAGGTGCTGTCCAGCGGCAACCTCGGCCACAGCATCTTCAACAGCTTCATGATCTCGATCCCCGCGACCGTGATCCCGACCACCATCGCCGCCTTCGCCGCGTATGCCTTCGCGTGGATGAAGTTTCCCGGACGCAACTATCTTTTCCTGGCACTGGTCGCCCTCCTGGCGGTGCCGCTGCAGCTGACTTTCGTGCCTGTGCTCAAGACGTACGTCTCGGTCGGCCTGGTGCCCCAGAACTGGGGCTTCGTCGGGGTCTGGCTGGCTCACGCGGGGTACGGGCTGCCGTTCGCCGTGTACCTGCTGGCCAACTTCTTCCGGGCGCTGCCGAGCGACCTCTTCGAATCGGCGGAGATCGATGGCGCAGGCACGCTGACGGTGTTCTTCAGGATCGTGCTCCCGCTCTCGGTGCCGGCGATCGCATCCCTCGTGATCTTCCAGTTCCTGTGGGTGTGGAACGACCTGCTCGTGGCCCTGATCTACGTGGGCGGCACCGAGAACGTGGCGCCGGTCACCGTCACCCTCGCCAACCTGAGCAACTCGCTTGGGCAGGGCTGGCACCTGTTGACGGCGGCCGCGTTCCTGTCCATGATCATCCCCCTGGTCGTGTTCATCAGCCTGCAGCGCTATTTCGTCCGCGGCATTCTGGCCGGTTCAGTCAAGGGATAAGAGAGAAGAAGATGGCATCTGTCACATACGACCATGTAGTGAAGCGGTACACCGCGGACGTCACCGTCGTCAAAGACTTCAACGTCGAGATCAAGGACAAGGAATTCATGGTCCTGGTCGGCCCGTCCGGTTGCGGGAAATCGACCGCCCTTCGCATGCTGGCCGGCCTCGAGCAGATCAGCGAAGGCCGGATCCTGATCGGCGACCGCATGGTGAACAACGTCGCGGCCAAAGACCGCGACATCGCGATGGTTTTCCAGTCCTACGCGCTCTACCCGCACATGTCCGTCTACGACAACATGGCTTTCCCTCTGCAGATGCAGCACATGAAGAAGTCCGAGATCGACACGCGGGTGCGCAACGCCTCGCGCATCCTCGGACTCGACAACTTCTTGAAGCGCAAGCCGCGCGCCCTCTCGGGCGGCCAGCGCCAGCGCGTGGCCCTGGGCCGCGCCATCGTGCGAAGCCCGAAGGTCTTCCTCCTCGACGAGCCGCTTTCCAACCTCGACGCCAAGCTGCGCGGCCAGACGCGGGTTGAGCTGCAGAAGCTGCACCGCGACCTGCAGACCACGTTCATCTACGTCACCCACGACCAGGTCGAGGCCATGACGATGGGCGACCGGATCGCGATCATGAACGCGGGCATCCTGCAGCAGGTCGGCACGCCCGGCGAGATCTACGACCACCCTGCCAACCTCTTCGTCGCGGGCTTCATCGGCACGCCGACGATGAACTTCGTGCCGGCCAGCGTCTCGGACTCGACGGCCAAGGCCTCGGGCTTCGAGGTCGAGCTGCCCAAGTCTCTGCCCTCAGGCAAGGGCACGCTCGGGTTCCGGCCAGAGGCGGTCACCGACCGCGTCGCCGAGGGCAGCCCGCAGTTCGAGATGAAGGTCGACGTGGTCGAGCGGCTCGGCTCAGACCAGTTCCTGTACGGCCAGGTCGGCGGCGACCAGGTCACCGCACGCGTGGACCCGCGGATGGCGGTCGCGCCAGGCGACCGTGTGAAGCTGGGCCTCGACACCCGCAGCATGCACTTCTTCGACGCAGAGAGCGAGCAGGCACTCCTTTAGCCGTCAACCGCGTCGTTAAGGGGCGCTCGTATTGAGCGTGGAACGCATTCGCGCCCTCGAGGACTTCGATTCCGCGCGTGCGCGCGCGTTCCGGCGCAGCATTGGCGCGATCCTCACCGGGCGAGCGCAACGGCTGCGCTCGATCGAGCCGATGCTGCACGCGGCCGGCCTCGAAGGCCGCTCGTTCGGCGGTGTGCAGGAGGTCCCGGTCGACCAGATCGTGGGCACGGTCGCGCCGGACGGCAAGGCCGGTGACTTCGATCCCGGGTGGCTCCCCATCAACCGGCGCACGCGCGACCGCTGGACCAGGATCTACCAGGCGATGGTCGAGGGCGATGAGCTCCCGCCGATCGACGTGTACAAGGTGGACGACCACTACTACGTCATCGACGGCCACCACCGAGTCTCGGTGGCGAGGAACCTGGGCCGCCCCACGATCAACGCGCGGGTGATCAACGTCAGGACGCGAGCCCCGCTCGGTCCTGATACCAATGCCGCCGCCATGTTGCGAGCGGCGGAATACGCCGCGTTC
>VBGE01000284.1 GCA_005880345.1 Chloroflexota bacterium
CCTGCGCAGCGTCAAGCACGACACGGAGGCAATGGAGGAATCGTGGGCGGTGACCAGCGAACGGGCCGAACGGGCGGAACCGGCGGCGACCCTCTAGTAGATGAACCCGACCAGCTTGGCCCCGATCAGCTTCGTCGTGATGAGCCGGTCGTCGATCACGCCGAACGCGACCCAGTTCATCTCCGTGACCAACCAGGACCCGTCCGGATTCACCGCCTCCACGTACGCCACGTGTCCGGCCCAGCTCTCGGCGGTCACCATGATGGCGCCCACCTTCGGAGTCGACCCGGTCGCGTAGCCCTGCGCCGCCGCGTTCTGGTACCAGTAGTACGCGTCGCCGTTCCAGGTGACGTTGCGCTTGGTGGCTACGTAGTACGTGCACCAGCCCTGCGGGAACTTGTTGTTGACGTACGGCCCAAGGCAGCAGCTCAGCACGTGGGTGATGTAGGTGCTGTGGTTGGTGCCGGCCAGGATCTGGTACAGCGCCGGCGGCGGCGGGAACGCCCCGCCTGTGCCACCAGGGACCACCAGCACCATGCCCTGCGTCAGCTGCGTCGAGCGCAGCCGGTTGAAGTCCACGATCGCCTGCGGGTCGACGCTGTACTTGGCGGCCAGCGCATCGACCGTGTCGCTGGACTTCGCCACCACGACGATGCCGTGCACAGGTGGGATGACGATCTGCTGGCCCGTCGCCACGACGTCGTTGGAGAAAAGGCTGTCGCTGTTCGACCAACGGATCTCGGCCACGGTGACGTGGTACTTCGCGGCGATGCTCGAAAGGTTCTCGCCGGAGGCGACCGTGTAGGACACGGGCTGGTGGTTGATGGGCGCCGATGTCGGGATCGACACCGGCTTGATGATCGTGCTGTAACGGCCCAGCGTCACGTCCCCGTAGTAACCGCCCTCACCCGTCACGACCGCTTCCGCATTCACCGGGCCGAACCTCGCGGTCAGGCTGGTGGGGAAATGGCGATCCATCGCCGCGTAGCTCGACATCGCTACGGCTATTCCGAGGACGACGGCATGGGTCAGGTAACGATTAGCTCGCAGAATGCCTACCCCTAAATTTCGTGAACTCGCCCTACCCCGGACGAGTCCCCCAGAAGACCCAGCCACCCTAACAGACCTTCGTCGGGCCGGTCAACCCCGAACGGCTACTTATGGGAAGCTCAACGGGCGCGACCTGGCCACGGGGTCCCAACTCGATTCGAATTCGCGGACTGGCGTGCCAGAGGCCTCGGCGGCGAACAGCAGTTCGACCACCGAAACGTCGCCTGACCTGGCCTAGTAGCCGGTTCATTAACAACGCTGAACGGCAGACGGGCCAAGACCTTGCTGCCCTCGTCCTTTATGTGCTGGAGATGCGGGTGGCGGGTTTACGGCCCGCCGCGGACATAGATGGTCTGGCCGGAGACGAAGCTCGACTCGTCGCTGCACAGAAACGCGATCACGCTCGCGATGTCCTCCGGCTGGCCGATGCGCTGCAGCGGAATCTGCGAGGCCGCGCCGATCTTGAAGGCCTCGAAGTCGACGCCCATCCGTTCGGCGGTGGCGCGAGTCATCCGCGTCTCGACGAACCCCGGCGCGACTGCGTTGACGTTGACGTTGAAGGGTCCCAGCTCGAGCGCCAGCGTCCGCGCCATGCCCTGCAGCCCCGCCTTCGCCGTCGAGTAGTTGGTCTGGCCGCGGTTGCCCAGCGCCGAGGTCGACGAAAGGAACACCATCTTGCCGTACTTCTGCGCCACCATCGCCTTCTGCGCGGCCCGGGCACAAAGAAAGGTCCCCTTCAGGTGGGTGTCGATGACCAGGTCCCAGTCGTCGTCGGTCATCTTGAACAGCAGGTTGTCGCGGATGATCCCCGCGCAGCACACCAGCACGTCGAGCCGCCCAAGCTCGCGGACGGCCCGCGCGACCATCTCCTCCACCTGCTCCCGTTGCGTCACGTCGCAGGCGACGGCGACGCCTCCGATCGGCTCCGCCACCTCCCGCGCCGGCTCGAGGTCCATGTCCGAGACCATGACCCGGGCGCCTTCCGAGGCCAGCCGGCCCGCGGTCGCCGCCCCAATTCCCCGGCCGCCGCCCGTGACGAGCGCGACACGGTCGGTGAACCTCATCGCGTCTCCGTGTCGAACGCAGCGCCGCCATCTTTGCGCGGGTCTGACGCGCCGGACACAAATCCATCCTTCTCGGCGACGATGAGCTGCGGCCGGGCGAAGTACGAGTCGTAGTTCAAAGTTCGGCGATTCACCCTGTACCCGAGACGCTCGAGTCCCTCGCACACGACACGCGGGATGCGCGCCTCCGCCTGCACGACGCTGCCCTGGAAGTCGACGCGCGGAGCGCTGACCGCCTCCACCGGCGACATGCGGTGGTCCAGCACGTTCACCAGCACCTGCAGGACCCCGGTCACGATCTTGGTCCCACCTGGGGCACCGACGACCACACGCAACGAGCGGCCGTCGAAAACCATCGCCGGCGTCATCATCGTCACCCTCGTCTTGCCCGGCCGCACCGAGTTCGGTCGTCCTGGCCGCGGATCGAAGCAGTTCATGTAGTCGTTGTAGCCGAAGCCAAGGCCGGGCGTGACCACGCCGGACGCGGACCCGAGCGTGTGCGTCAGAGATACGGCGTTGCCGGCATCATCGACCACACACACGTGAGTAGTCTCGGCGCGGTCGTGCACCACGGCGCGCGCACGAGCGGCGTAGTCCTTGTCCGCAAGGGCGCCCATGGGAACCTCGACGAAGCGCGGATCGGCGACGTGCAGCTCGCGGTCCGCCACGGCCCACGCCATCGCCTCGACCAGCAGGCGTGCCGCCTCGGTGCTCGGCCATCCGTGCGAGCCGATGTCGTAACCCTCGAGGAAGTTCAGCATCTGGAGCAGGGTCAACCCGCCCGCCGGCGGTCCCGCCGCCGCCACCTGGTGGCCGCGATACGTACCGCGCATGGGTTCGGTCACGTTCACCTGGTAGGTCGCGAGGTCTTCCTTTGTGATGAACCCGCCGTTGGCCGCAAAGTCGGCGGCGATCGAATCGGCGATCTCACCTCGATAGAAGACATCGGGACCGCCATCGGCCAGCCGCTCCAGCGTGCGCGCCATGTCCGCCTGCACCATGACCTCGCCGATCTCATACAGCCGCCCCTCGTGGGTGTAGATGGCCCGGGCCGCGGGCGTCGCCTGGATGCGCTGCGCGTTCGGCACCACGTCCGGTCCGTAGTCGGTGACCCAGTAGCCGTGCATGAACCCACTCACCGGGAATCCATGCCTGGCCAGGGGGATCGCCGGTTCGATCGCCTCCGCCCACGAGATCGTGCCGAAGCGGTGCAGCGCCTCATGCAAACCGGCCACGGTGCCGGGAACCGCGACCGACTGATAGCCCACGTCGTTCACCCAGCCATCGAGGACGTAGCCGTACCGGTCCGCCGCCTCCCGGATGAACAGGCGCTCCCACTGGTCTTCGCGCACCAGCGAGCCGGCGGTGCCGTAGAACTCGAGCAGCGTATCGCCGGCCTCCGGGTTGTGAACCAGCATCACGCCGCAACCGCCGAGCCCGCACATCTGGGGGTCGATGACGCCCTGGACGAACGCGACCGTCACCGCCGCGTCGACCGCGTTGCCGCCCCGCCGCATCACCTCCAGCCCGATCTCCGCGGCCTGCGGCTGAGGGCAGACGATGATCGCCACGCACGTACGTTAGACGATCGAATTCAACCCCGATGGCCCGCTTCTACACACGCATTTCCAAGCCCTGCAAGACACTCCGAGGCACGCCGTTCTACCCCAACACGTGAGAGGAAGCTCAAAGGGGCAGTCCCTTGTCGAAGCTGCGATCACCTTGCCGATCGTCTTGCTGCTCGCGCTGGGCGTAACCGACCTCGGCCGCGCCTTCTACTACCGCGAAGCCGTCAGCAACTCGGTGCGGCAGTCCCTCCGTATGGCGGTCTCCTCGTACCAGCAGAGCACGGCGAACAGCGTGTGCGGGACCACCAGCGGCGGTCCGCTCGCGGTCACCGTCACCTCGGCGGTGCCTCCTGCAGGCGGATCGATCGCCACGATCGCCAACCAGGCCGCGCTCGAGAGCTCGAAGGATGGCACCACTGCAGGCTCGGCCATTGCCGGCGCCACGATCAGCATCACCTTCCACTGTCTCAACGGCCTCGCCATCACCAATGCCACGGGCAACGGAAGGCCGCCGACCGACCCAGGCTCTGACTCCATCACCGCGACGATCACCAAGCAGATGACGGTCATCACGCCCGTGTTGTGGCCGCTGACCGGTGGGTCCTATCCGCTGCGCATCACCTCATCGCAGAGGGTCGAATACTGATGCGCCGGAAGAAGGGCCAGGCCCTCGTCGAGTTCGCTCTCGTCTTCCCGCTCCTGTTCTTCCTGCTCGCCCTCTCGATCGACCTGTTCCGCGTCGACTGGGTCACCTCGACCGTCGCCGAAGCGACGCGCCAGGCCGCTCGACAGGCAGTGCCCAACGAGGTTCCGGTCGACGGCGCCTTCGCGGGCCCCACCGGGCAGTGCTCAGGATTAGCGCTCACGCCCGTGGCCAACGGCTCAGGCTGCTTGACCAGCAACCGCATCGACGAGACCGTCGATGCGGTGATGGGCGGCTTCAGCCGCAGCTCGAGCATGGTCGAGGCGTCGCCGTCGAGCTGCCCCACCCCGCCGGTGGGCACGACGCAGGTATGCATCTGGCCCTCGGAGCAGGGTCCGGCCGGCGCCTATGCGAGCTGCACTGCGGCGCGCAGCGCGTTGGGCCGCGATCCGATGCCCGGCGATCTCGGCTCACGTAGCGCCGAGTATTCGAGTCCGCAATACAAAGGGTGCTTCGAGGTTGTGGTCACCGTGATCTATCGCTACGACAGCCTCGTCCCGTTCCTGGGGGGCGCCGCGCCCAACCTGCTGCGCATCGCGGCGTCAACCACGATGCTCGCGGAGTACTGAGATGAACGCGAGAGCGCGAGGCAAGCAAAGCGGACAGGCGGTCGTGATCATCGTCGCGATGATCGTCGCCCTCACGGTGCTGGGCGTGATGGTGTTCGACGCCGGCCTGGCGATGTCCGACCGCAGAAACCTGCAGGCTTACGCCGACGCGTCGGCGCTCGCCGGCTCTCGCTCTTACAGCCCCGGTGGCAATAACGCGCACTGGGTCGCGATGGAGTACCTCGGCACGGCGCTCAACTTCAGCACCCCGGTCGGCACGTGCAACGGGCCGGGCAACTGTCCCGCCGGTTCGTACGGTGTCAACGGCTACACCATCACGTTGAGCGACACGTGGCGCTACAACGGGATCTTCAACTACCCGACTGTGCTCGATGTCGTGGTCTCGCACCAGCAGCCGAGCATCTTCGCCCGCATGCTGGGCTTCTCCACCGTCACTACAGCCGCATCCGCTCGGGCCACCATCCCCGGCCCGCAGTTCAACACCGCCTTTTATGCGGTTGCTGCAGTCAACGGCGACGCCATGATCAATGGCGGTGGTGCCGCGTTCCAGACGGTGGGCGGGCCTGTTTACGCCTATGGCTCGTTCGGCGCCAACAACGGCCCTCACGACACAGGCGTGCCATCGGTGCAGACGAACTACGACGGGACTACGTGCCCCGGCAGCCCGCAGAACTTCCTGGACAACGGCGGCGGCTCGAACAGCTTGAACTACCACACGACCGACAACCTCGCGATGCCCCAGATCCCGAACATCGCGCCGCCCAACAACTACGACGTCGCCTCCTTCGCGGCCCTGCCAAACGTCGTCTACGCGTCGGCTGCCGCGGCGCAGGATGCATCGGGCCACTGGAAGCCCGGCATCTACAGCGGTTTCGCTCACATCCGACCCCAGTGGTGCGGTGGCCATCATCCTCGACGGCACGGACGGCGGCCTTGACATCACTCAGGCGGCCCTCAACGGGCTCGACGACCTGAACGCGCCGGGGTACATCGGCCCGCGGGACCCGATGGGCACCCACAACTTCGTGATCTGGGGGGCTGGTGCGAATCCCTACACGGCCGGCGTCAACATCGGCCCACACGCAGCGACCGACATGAGCGGCATCATCTACCTGCCCAAGTCGCCTTACGTCAGCGACGGCAACTCGAGCCCCTCGTTCACAGGCTCAGCGTTTTTCCAGACCATGACGGTGAAAGGTGGAGGCAATGGCCAGCAGGTCTTCAAATGGGTGTGCAACCTGACCGCGGTCGCCGGCCAGCCTTACGACGGAGGCCTGATCCGCTAAAGATCACGGGGGAGGCAAGCCTCCCTCGTGGAACCCCCTCCGTTGCAAGCGACGCCCGGCGGCGTTTGGCGGATCTCGCTGGGGCACGGCCGGAGTGAATCCGGCCTACATCCGCAACTCGGTTATCCGGGTGGCAGCTCGATCGTGAACGTGCTCCCCGCCCCCGGCTCGGTTTTGACGCGGATCGTCCCGCCGTGCCGCTCGACCACGCGCCGCGCGATCGCCAGCCCCAGGCCACTCCCCGAGTCGCTCCGCTGAAACCGCTCGAACAGCCGGGGCAGCCGGTCCTGCTCGATACCCGGCCCGTCATCAGCGACCGCGATCGACGGCCCGACCATGCCCCTGTCCACGCGCAGCCTCACCTGCGCACCGCGCGGGCTCACGCGCACAGCGTTGTCCACGAGGTTGGCCACCGCCTCCCGCAGCAGGTCCTTGTCCGCGTTGATGCGCGGGTGTGCGCCCACCTCGGTCACCAACCCGACGCCTGACGTGGCGGCCTGCGCCGTGTACGCGCGCACCACGTCCGCGGTCAGCTCAGCCAGGTCGACCAGCTCGCGACGCAGCGGCACATCCTCGTCGGCGTGCGCCAGCGAGCGGAGGCGACCCAGCATCCTCTTCATGCGCTCGGCCTCTGCGACGCTGTCCGCCACCGCCTCACCCGCCGGACCTTTCCGGGCCGCGCGGCTGAGGATGGAAAGGTTGGTCATGATCGTGGCCAGGGGAGTCGCCACCTGGTGCGACACATCGGTCAAGAAACGCCGCTGCGCCGCGAGCACGCCCGCGATCTGGACGTTCGCCTTGCTCTGCGCCTCGATCGCGCGATTCATCCGGTAGATCATCGGCAGCACCACGAGCGGCAGCGCCGCCGCAACGGGCGCCTCTACCGACAGCAGCGCGATGCTCATCGCGCACGCACCCAACGTCAGTGAGGCCGGCCAGGTCGCGGAAGCTGCCTGCCTGAGGAACGCAACGTACGAATGGCCGCTGCGCAGCGCCGCCGGCAGCACGCCGAGGCCGAGGTTGACCACTAGATAAAGGAAGACGGCCCCCGTCGCCCGAAAGTCCTGGGCGAGGTCGGTGTCAGGCCCGATCCGGCCGATCAGCGCGACGATCGAAGCACCGATCAAGGTGTTGCCGGCGTTGTATACGCTCTCCGGCCAGGTCCGGCGCATCAAAACATTGGCGACCAGGACGCTGAGACCCGCCGTGGCCGGTCCGGCGCCGGCCGGCAACAACAGCGCGGCCACCAGGCACGGCAGCGCGCCCAGATTGACCTTCTGCTCGGGGCCGATCTTCACCGGGTGCCTCTCGGCCAGCGCGACCCCGGCGAAGCACACCGGGATCACTAGCCAACGCCACGCTTGCGCCACCTCGAATCCGCCCGTGATGGCGGCCACGGCCGCGAGCAGGACCCCCGCAGCCGGGACTCCGAGGATGACGGCCTGGAGCGCCCTGGGCAGGGACCTCAGGTGATTGGCACGTCCAGGGACAGGCTGATCACGTTGCTGCCGTACTTCTCCGACCTGACCTGGTAGCGAGCTTCCGACGACACCACGTGCGAAGGGGCCGGCACGAAAACGTGGACCGTGATCAGCGTGCCGCCATGGCCGTCGGGCTGGACCGTCGCCGAATCCGTCACCTTGTTCTTCAGGTGCAGGGCGTACGGCGGCAGGTACACCATGTTGTTCACGGTCAGGTTGTGGCCGCCCGGGGTGACCACCTGGATCGGTGGGTCCGACATGCACCAAACGAAGTTGGCCGACGCGCCCACCGACGTCGCCATCATCATCGCCCCCGCGAGCAGCCCTCCAAAGACAAAACTCCTCGCTTTCATCTCCCTGTCTCCCCTGTTATTCCGGACTGAACCTGTAGCCGAGACCTCGAACGGTCTGGATCAACCTCGAGCCCCCATCCACCTCGAGCTTCTGCCGGATCCGCGAGATGTGCACTTCGAGCGAGTTGGATTCCGGCCCCGTGGTCACGGCCCACACGCCCTCGGCGAGCTGCGCGTATGTCACCAGCTGGCCGCTGTTGCGCATCAGCCCGGCCAGAATCCGGAACTCGATGCCGGTCAGGCCCAGCTGGCGTCCGTTGCGCGAGGCCAGACCCTCGCTCAGGTCAACGACCACGTCGGCGGAGACGAGCCGCGGCCCGCCCTTGCCGCGGTGCCGCCGGATGACCGCCTCGACGCGCGCCATGAGCTCCTCGAGCGCGAAGGGCTTGGTGACGTAGTCGTCAGCGCCGAGCTTGAGCCCGGCGATCCGGTCGCTCACGGACGAGCGCGCGCTGATCCCGACCAGCGCCGCGTCCGTCTCGGCGCGGAACGCCTCGAACAGCTCGGGCCCTTCGTTGTCCGGAAGCATGAGGTCGAGCAGGACCACATCTGGGTTCCACTGGCGGACGAGCTCGAGCCCCCGCCCGGCGGATTCAACCGCCCGAACCGTGTAGCCTTCCTCTCCCAGCCCGGCGGCCACCGCGCGCGCAAGGCGCCGGTCGTCCTCCACAAGGGCCACCTTCCACTTGATGGTCATGCGGACGGAATTCTCCCACGTAATTTGCGTGGTTCAGGCTGCGGGGGCCGTAACTCTGAGAATTGGGGCTACGTTCGTAAGCTCCGTGGACCAGACACGATGAGGTGGGCGCCGGCGCTTCTTGGCCGGCCGGTCCTCGTCCTCGCGGTCCTCGCCGCCCTGGCCTGCCCGAGCGCGGCGACGCTCTGGGTCTCCACCCCCGGCGCAACGGACATCCAGAGCCGCGTCCAGGCCATCACCGCACGGGACGGGGTGCCTCTCCTGCGTGAGGACGATGTGCCGAAGCAGCTGGCGGAGGCCGTCGTGGCCATCGAAGACGAACGCTTCTACTCCCACCATGGGGTCGATTCGATCGGCCTGGGCCGGGCGGTGCTGTACGACGTCATCAACGTGTGCTTGTGCGAGGGGGGATCGACGATCACGCAGCAGCTCGTCAAGGATGTCTACCTGGGCGGTTCTGACCGTGGCTTCCACAAGCTCGAGGACCTGGCGCTGGCGCTCAAGGTCGAGCGGGTCATCACCAAGGCGCGGATCATGGCCGACTATCTGAGCGAGATCCCGACCGGCTTCGGCCGTTACGGAGTGACCGCCGCGGCGTGCGCCTATTTCCGTGCACCGCTGCGAGCCCTGACCCTGGGCCAGTACGCGCTCCTGGCCGGCGTGACCCAGGCGCCGTCCGTCTACGACCCGACGGTCAACGCGGATGCGGCGATGGCGAGGCGGTCACAGGTGCTGACCGCGATGGTCAACGACCATTACATCTCCGCCGCGCAGGCCGAGGCCGCCAACGCCGAGCCTGTCCTCGACCGAGGCCCCGGCCGTCCCGGCTGCTGACCCTAGGCCGCCCAGGCCATCGGCGAGGTGGCGTCGAACCCATCGTTGGTTGTCACCTGGATCGGCTTCACCGGCAGCGGCGCAGGCGTAGGCGAAGGGCTCGGCAACGGTCCGTTGTGCGGCCCCCCCGGAGTTGGTGTGGGCGGCGGCGCCGGCGGGGGCGCGACGTAGGCCGCCTTCGGCAAGAACCACAGCTGGAACGGCCCCGCCGCCACCCCTGGAGCGAAATACGCGATGCCCGAGCCATCTGGTGCCCAGACCGGCTGGGCCACCAGCTGATTCGAGATGAGCGTTCGCCGCGACCCGAAGCTGGAGCCATTCCAAGTCGCGATGGTGAGGTATGAAATCTGCTTTTGGTAGGTGCAGATCATGGCCACCTGGGTACCGTCGGGCGACAGCGACGGTTCGCGGCAGTCCTCGGCAGGTGTGGTCAGCTGGTGGCCCAACGAGTTGGCACGGTTCGTGAACCACAGCATCGCCACCAGCTTGTCGGGCTGGTTGGCGTCGTACTTGGATGCGAAGTCGTACTTGGTGTAGATGACACCACCCTGCGGGACCGGAACCGGTTGCTGGTCTCCGCCGCTGTAATAGCCCCCGTTCGTCCAGGCCCGCGCCTGCCGAATCGTGCCGCCGAAGGGCATTGCGTATACCGCCGGGCTGACGTCGTAACAACCGTCGCACTTGAGGCCGTCATACGTCATCCAGAGAGTGGTCCCATCCGGGCTCAGCCGAGGAAAAAATGACCAGTGGTCCAGGCTCGGGTTGGCGATGCCGGAGCGCGCCTGGTTGGTGGTCACCTGCCGGACC